>JASHRK010000233.1 GCA_030037405.1 Acidimicrobiales bacterium
CTTTGAGGAGGTAAGCCCATACCAGCATGTTCACGGGGTAGATGAAGTAGCCAAAGCGCGTGGCCGGCGCGACGACGGTGGCGAAGGCGAGGGCGTAGGCAACGAAACGGGCCACTTCGCTCGCCGTCTTCGGGGGGTGCTTGCAGAGGGCCGCGAGCACGACCACCGTCGCCCCGCCGACGAGGGCGACCGTGAGCTCCTTCTTGTAAGCGGGCAGCAGCTGCACGAGCGTCTGGCCGAAGAGCGGGCTCGCCGCCGGAGAGTGCACCTTCGTAAGGCCGAGAGGGAAAAGGACGACGTTCTCGAAGAAGGCATGGGGCCCGAGGAGGACGCCCGAGCCGACAACCGGTACGACGACTAGGAGCATCGAGAGGCTGTAACGGAGCATCGCCGGCCTGTCTTCCTCGTCTCGCACGCAGAGCACCGTGAGGACGATGAGGGGCCAAGCAGTCCACTTGAGCGTGCCGGCGAGGCCCATGAAGACGCCTGCCAGCACCGGTTGGCGGCGAAGGACGAACACGAGGCCGAGGAGAAGGAGGGCGAGAACGGGCAGGTCGTCCCCACCAGTGACGAGTGGCAAGGCGCCCGTCGGCAGTACGACGAGGAACTGGAAGGCGCGCCACTTTCGTCGCCGCGGGGCCGGGACGAGGAAGAGGGCCAGGGCGACGACGATCAGCGTCGAGCCGGCAAGCTCCACGCGGGCATCCGTCAGCTCGGCCGGCAGCTTGGCGGCGTTCAGCAGGCCGAGGAGCACCATTCCCGGCAGGTACGGGAAGAACGAGTTGGCGTCGACGGACTTGCTGTCGCTTCCTGGCCCGACGCCTGGTGTCCTCGGGCTCGAAAGATAGGGGTCCTGCCAGCTGGCGAGGCGATCGCCGGCGCGCTCTATCGTCGCAACCTCCGGCTGCGCCTGAGCCGCCGGGTGGCCCGTCGTGCGCGCTTCGGCCCGCCAGGTCACCTGCTGGCCGAGGGGCACGAGGACGGCAAAGACGAAGACGCCGAAGACCATCGCAGCGCGGAACCGGCTCGCTCCTCGGCTCCTCGCACCCCCCTCGAGATCGGCGGCTCCGCCGCCTGGGCTCGGCGGCGTCTCCGGCTCGTATGCCCACTGCCGATCGAGTCCTCGTCGTCTCGGGGCCAGCCGGAGCCGGTACACGATCTCGCAGATGCTGGCGGCCACGAGATAGGGCGCAAGCGCCGCCTCTCCCCATTCGCGGTAGTCGGCGCTCCCGCCAAAGAGCGCTTCGCCCGCCGCGAACCCGGCCGCGACGAGGTAGAGCAGGCTGTCCTGCCTCAACACCGGTAGAGCAAGGGCCCACGATCGGGCGCGCTGCATCAGAGAACGCACGCGAGCCACGCACCTATCGTACGTTGCGCGACGACAGAGCACGGTGCTCCCGACCGGCCAAGCCGCGCGCCCTCAGGCGGGCCGGCAGCCCCGTTGCGGGGCCACCGGCGCGTCTCAGCGGTTGGGCTGGGGCGTGTAACGCAGGTAGGGCTTGAGCGTTCGGAAGCCCTTTGGGAACTTCTCCTTGGCGGACTCGTCGTCGATGGCCGGGGCGATGATCACGTCCTCGCCGTCGACCCAGTTGACGGGGGTGGAGACGGAGTAGTTGGCGGTGAGCTGCACCGAGTCGATGACGCGGAGGATCTCCTCGAAGTTCCTTCCTGTGCTCGCCGGATAGGTGAGGGTCAGCTTGATCTTCTTGTCGGGACCGATCACGAACACCGACCTGACGGTGAGAGTCTCCAGGGCTTGTGGATGGATCATGCCGTAGAGGTCGGCCACGGTCCGGTCCTCGTCGCCGATCAGCGGGTAGTTCAACCGGTGGCCGGTGACCTCCGCGATATCGCTGGCCCATTCGTGGTGGGAGGCGACGGGATCGACCGAGACGCCGATCACCTTCGTGCCGCGCTTTGCGAACTCGTCCTTCAGGCGTGCGACCTCTCCGAGCTCGGTCGTGCACACAGGGGTGAAGTCCTTCGGGTGGGAAAAAAGGATGCCCCAGCCGTCCCCGAGCCACTCGTGGAAGTGGATCTCCCCCTCGGTGCTCGGTGCTGTGAAGTCAGGGGCGATGTCGCCGAGCTGCAGAGCCATGGTCGTCTCCTGTCTTTCGATTTCTGCTGCTTTTTGAACGTGCCCTTCCGGCGCGTTCCATGACTAATGCCGATGACATTAGTCAGCTTTCGGCGGGGCCGTGCACTCGACGGGCAAGTAGCACCCTTTCACGCCGCAGTTCCCATCGGAGCGCGGCTCAGGCAGCTCTTCAGGCAGGAGCCGCTACCGGGGGGGAGGTTGCCGAGCTCCGCCCAGTAGGAAGCGGTGGCGGCGCTATGGGCGGGCCGCACGATACGACCGAGCGTGACCACCGCCTTCACGTGAGCCCCGGCCCCAACCATGGCAGCGGCCGCGCTCATGGACCGTGCTCCTGAGACGAATAGGTCCTCGAGGACGATCACGTCCCGGCCGGAGACCTCTCGGGTGGCGAGGTAACCCTCCCCTCGTGGACAGAGCCGCCCCGGAGGGCGATCCGCCGGCTCCAGCGCGACGAGGAGCTCGAGGTTCCTCACCCCCGAGCGCTCGACGGCGCGACCTCCACAGATAGAGAGGGGATGAAGAGCTCCCCATGAGGCCCGCCCCCCGCTCGACGAGGGCACGGGGACGACCCCGAGTCGCCCTGCCTCCGGCCTGAGGCACCCGTGCTCGAGGCAGGGCGCGTGCTCCCTCAACCAGTCGCTGAGAAGCTCGCTGAGAGCCGACGCCGCCGCTTCCCGTACTTGGCCGGACCGGGCGGCCTTGTAGGCGACGAGGGCGGCGTGGGCGCCACTGCTGGCTTCTAGGAGGAACAGGGGGACCACTGGCCAGAGCGGACGTCCGAGACGCCGGGCAACCGTAAGGCAGCTCCAGCAGACGTCGCACCCAGGGCGAGCGGGTCCACGACAGACCCGGCAGATCGCGTAGCCGCCCGGCACGGCACCTGTCGCGGGAGACGGGACGCCGACACGTCCGGTGAGCGGGAAGGGGGAAGCTGCCACGAGCCAACGTTACGGCGAGGCTGTAACAGGCCTCAGGGCCTGAGAAGGAGCGCGCGACGTCGAAGACGTCCCGCCGGACCGCGACTACCCGGCGACGGTTCCGTCGGGATCGAGCAGTGAGCACAAGACGTCTTCCATGTTGTCGAAGTTCGCTTCGAGGCCATCGGTGCCGGTCCAATGGTCACGGCTCGCCTTGTCGGGGAACGCCAGTTTCCAGGTCATCTTGGTCACGCCTTTGGTCTCGTGCAGGTCCACCGACTCGATGGCTTCCACACCCGGCCATCCGTCGAACCTCCACGTCCCGGCGAGCCGGGTCGGCGGCTCGATCTCCAGGTAGGTACCGCGAAACGAGCACTCCGTTCCGTCCTCGGTCACGAAAACAAAGTGCGAGCTCCCTCCCACGCGCAGGTCGATCGAGCACACCGTCACCTCTTCCCCAAATGGAGCGACGTGTTTGCGCACATGCTCGGGCTTTGTCAGGACCTCGAAGACGAGCTCGATCGGAGCGTCGAATTCACGGGTGACGACGATCTCAAGCTCGTTCGGCAGTTCTACGACTGCCGATCCATGTCGTGTGCGAGCCACTTTCATTCTCCCTGTCGTTGTAGGTCTTGGAGGTAGTCATCTATTCGGTCGAGCCGCTCGTTCACCGTCTGCTCGTATTGCGCCAACCACTCGCGCAGCGGTCGCAGTCGCAGCGGTTCTACGCGGTAGAGCCTGCGCCGTCCTTCCGCTCGGCACCGCACGAGCCCCACGTCGTCGAGCACTCGAAGGTGCTTTGACACCTGAGGTTGGGGCAGAGAAAGGTCGTCCACGATCGTCCCGACCGCCTTTTCTCCGGCAATCAGGGAGTCGAGGATCCTGCGGCGGTGCACGTCCGCCACCGCAGTGAAGATGTCGGAGGTGGCCGCGGACCTGGACACGGCGTCATCATATTCCGAATCAGGAATATGTCAACTGCTTCGAGGCACGGCCATGCGTCACCCCGCTGGAACGGGGCAGTCGCGCGAAAGAGCGCCCGACCCCTGACCCCGCTGCTACGGGCTCGTCGTAGTGCTCGTAGTGCTCGTCGTCGGAGGCACCGTCGTCGTAGTCGTCGTCGGCGGCACGGTCGTCGTCGTGCTCGTAGTGGTCGTGCTCGTCGTCGGAGGCACCGTCGTCGTCGTCGTGGTCGTCGTAGTGCTCGTCGTCGGAGGCGCGGATGCCGTCGAAGCGGGAGCGATGATGCGCAGCTGCGTGCCGAACTGGGCGAGAGTCACCGCCAGGCTCAGGCTGCCCGAGGCGAAGCCGAGCAGCCGGGGAAGGGTGGAAACGACACGCTCGACGAGGCCACCGGGCGACACCCATGCCGTTACGGAAAGGTCGTCAGTGCCGAGCAGATTGGCGAGGCGAGCCATCTCCGGCCCGGCCTGGCGCACCCGTGCCGCAGCTCTCGAGAGCTCGACTGTGCCTGAGTAGCCGCTGTAGCGCACGCCTCCCACCGTTATCTCCCCGGCCGCCCTCGCCGGCGCCGTGGCCCCCTGGAGCTCGTCCACTTGCCACCAAAGGTCGTTCTCGGCGAGGTCGAGCGGGGCGGCGGCAGCGTCCGGTAGGGAGTGCGCCAGGTGACCCGAATACGGCAGCCACCTTCCTTGCGGCACCCTGGCGAGAACGGCGAGGGCGTGCGGGAGCCGCACGTCGACGAGCTGCCGGGGCCCGACACGGGTCTCGACGAGCGCGATGTCGCCAAACGGCGGCAGGTTGAGTGCAATCGAGGCGGCGCGTTCCCGGATGTCGACCCGAGCAGTGCCGCTCGCGAGCCGCCGGCCGGCCCGCCCCGCCTGCGTTAGCCGGAAGTCGAGAACGTAGGAACCCTTCGAGTCGGTTATCCCCACCGCACGCTCGAGGACGGCGTAAGCGGGGCGCGAAGGCTCCGACGACCGCTCGTGGTCCGCGCTCTTCGGCGCCGGGATCGTCGTTGGCAGCAGGGCCTTGCCCCGGGCGAGAACGGCTGCCGGGCCGACCTTGCGGTAGTAGGCGGCCCACGCAGCAACGAGCGAGAGGTAGTGCCTCGACCTGTTGTAGGCGAGGACGGCGGCGTCGAAGCCCGCTGTGGTGGCGAGATTGCTCCCGTTTGCGCACAAGTAGACGCCGGCGGTCAGCGTCGCGTCCCAGAAGTTCTGTGGGCTGACCGGGCCGGTGCCGCTCACATCCTGGGCATACTCAGCCCAAGTCCCGGGGAGGAACTGCATCGGCCCGAGGGCACGCACCCACTTCTCGCCACGGTGTCCGGGGCGAGACGGCGCTCGGTCGGCCGCACGCCCCCGGGAACCGTCGAGGGGCGGTCCGAGGATAGGAGGGCTCACCGTGCCGTTCGCCGTCACGCGCGCCTTGCTGCCCCATGTGAGGCCGTTGTCCGACTCGACCGTCCCGATGGCGGCGAGGTCGAACCAGGTGAGATGGCAGCCCGGGTCGGACTGCGTGAGAACCTTCGCCGCGTGCGAGTAAGCGGCCATGGCGATCGAGGGCACGCCCGCGCTCGTCGCCACGATCGCAGGCGGCTGGCGGGCAAAGCGCGCCCTTCCCGTCGTGGCGCTCTCGCCATGCGGGAGCGACTGCAGGTACTCCGGCGTCAGCGCCTGGCGGGCGTGGCTGTTGAGAAGGACCGTGTGCTTGTGGTGGGGGTGGCTCGCCTGACGGGCTGCGGCGGGAGCTGTCGCGGGCAAGCTCAGCAGCCCGAGCACGAGGACGAGCGCGACTGGCAGGAGGATGAAGCTGAAGACACGCTGCCGCCACGGAATACCGTGGAGCCCGCCAAGCATCCGGCAATTCTGCCCTCGTCGCCTCGCCCGGTCCAACCACGGGGCCTGGGCGCTGCGGATCTACCGGTAGCTTCCCCCGCTCGGTGGCACGCGAAGCTCCCGTCCCCAGGTGAGCACCCGGTATGTCCCGACGGCTCTGACCTCGACGGGGCGCCCGAAGCTCGACGTCGCCGACGCCAGGTCGACTCCACCCCACGGGTTGGCGAGGTTGTACACGAGAAACTGGAATCGCCTCGTGTACCAGGTCGACGTAGAGGCTTTCGTGTAGCGCACGAGGCGATCACTGACCGAGGCGATGACCGGTCGCACTACCACGTGCTCGTCCGAGTCGACCGTCACGATCGAGGCGCTCCAGTAGTCTCCGATGCCCCGTTCGAGGTGGTGGCGTTCGAGGTACCTCGCCAGACCGGTCGAGAGCGAGGGGGGCGCCGCCACCGACAGGGTGTCGACGAAGGTCGCGACATAGCCGGCGACGACAGCTGCCGAAAGCACCACGGTCGCTGCCCTGAAGGCCGTCGAACGCCAGATTCTCCGGCGCGACTCGAGACCCGGAGCGAAGACGATCTCGGTAAGACGTCCCGCCAGGCGGCCGGCGAGGACCGATCCGAAGACGACCGCCGAGGTGAGATAGCGCCCGTAGGCCGCCAAGGGAGATGCCGCAAGGACGACGAAGATGGCGACGCTTCCGACGAAGGCGAGCACGAGGACGTCGCTCCACCACGCTTCCTCGGCAGCGGGGCTTCCAACGTCGGGCGCCGGAGCCGGCCTGTGGGCGAGCACTATCCCGACGACTGGCCGGAGCACCCTGTACGCCGCGATCGCGAGGGCGAAGACGCCGAGGGCGACGCCGAAGCCGTGCAGCACTTCGAGAAGACGGGGCACCGAGGGTGCTCCGAAGGGGAAGGAACCTGCACCACCGAGCGCCGCCCCCCAGCGAAAGATATGCCGGATGTTCAAGAGCATCTCGTGCAGATCGGCGCTCGGGTCGTGCGAGAGCGAGAAGGTTCCCACGAGGCTCGCTGCCAGCCTGACGATGATGGTGAGAAGGACGCTTCCCGCTGCGGCCGCGATAGCGGGGAGCCCCCGTCTCAACTGCCGCGCCCGCAGGGAACAGAGGGCTCCGGCGAGCGCCACCGGGGCGACACCGAGGACGGCCGCCTGGAGGTCGCCAAGCATCGCCGCCGCGAGGAAGCAGATGGAGAGGGCGAAACCCAGCCCGTAGCGACCGCGACGCAGACCGACGAAAGCGAGGAGGCACCAGAGCGTCGTGACGACATGCAAGGGGCCCATGAGGAAGAACTGCGCCAAGGCGTGAGTCGGGAGCCCGAGAAGCACCACGACGCTGCCGGCCCCTACCATCGCCGCCGCCCCGCTCTTGTGGCGCTGCGCGATCCAGGCGCCGGTCACGACAACGAGCGCTGCGGCGACTGCCGGCACGAGGTGCAGGAGCTCCGGGCGGACGCCGATGAGCGCTGTGGCCAGGGCATAGAGGAGAACGTCGACGAGCCACCACGAGTCGAGAGAAAGCGCCCAGTGCTCCAGCGTGAGGTTGCCGCCCGCGAAAGCCTGACCCTCGAGGATGACCGAGGCCCCGTCGGAGTTGCCGGGGGCAGCATGTATCGACGCCGCATAGAGAGCCACCGACAGGACGGCAACTCCTGCGACGCAGACGAGAGCCCAGGCGCCGCGGCGAGCGGTGCTGACGCCCGGCTGCTCGGTGGCCATCGGTCGGCAACTTAACGCGGGTGAGCTCACCGGTCCTGCTGGTCGTCAGAAGCCGATCGGCATCCCGGTGTAATTCTCGGCCAGCCCGCTCGCGCCCGCCGCGCTCGAGGTGACCCAGGCGAGCTGGGCCAGCTGCAGCTTGGCTTCGAAGGGATCGCCCGTGGTGTGGAGCATCGTCGTCATCCACCAGGAGAAGTGAGTGCATCGCCAGGCGCGACGGAGGGCTCTCTCGGAGTAATGCTCCGCCGGTGAAGCATCTCCCTTCGTGAACGCGACGAGCGCCTCGGCGAGGAGGGCGGTATCGGCGATGGCGAGGTTCAGCCCCTTGGCTCCCGTCGGCGGGACGATGTGGGCGGCGTCGCCGGCGAGGAGGAGGCGGCCATGGCGCATCGGCTCCATGACGAAGCTGCGCATCGGGAGGATGCTCTTCTCCGCGATGGGACCGGCCGTGAGGTGCCAGCCCGCCTCCCCGTCGCCGAGGCGGACGGCGAGGGCGTCCCAGATACGGTCGTCCCGCCACTCGGCAATGTCCGTTCCTGCATCGACCTGGAGGTAGAGACGGCTGACGGACTCCGATCTCATCGAGTGGAGAGCGAAGCCGTCAGGGTGCCAGGCGTAGATGAGCTCGTCGGTCGAGGGTGCCACCTCGGCCAGCACCCCGAGCCAGGAGTAGGGGTAGGACCTCTCCCAGATGCGCCGTTTGCTTTCCGGGACAGACTCCCGGCTCGGGCCGAAGGAGCCGTCGCAACCGGCGATGAGGTCGCAGTCGATCGTCACTTGCTCGCCTCGCTCGTCGCGAAAGCTGACCGAGGGCCCGTCGGTGTCGAGCCCGGCGAGGACGGTGTCGCTCACGCCGTAGAAGAAGCGCTGGCCGGCGGCGTCTCGTGCGCGCCCAAGGTCCCTCGTGAGCTCGCTCTGCCCGTAGACGTGGACGCTTTTCCCGACGCGGTCGACGAAGTCGATGTGGTGCCGCTCGCCTGGCCACTGAAGGTAGATGCCACGGTGCTCGAACCCCTCCCTGTGGATGCGCTCCCCGAGCCCGATCGAGTCGAGCAGGGCGACGCTCGAGGCCTCGAGAATGCCCGCGCGAATGCGCGCCTCGACGTACTGGCGCGTGCGCCTCTCGAGGACGATCGACTCGACTCCCTCTCTCGCGAGCAGGTGAGAGAGGAGCAAGCCGGCCGGTCCTGCGCCGACTATGGCGACGGTGGTCCTTGTCGTCGTCACGACTCAGCTGCCCAGCCACTCATGCAACAGCGCAACAACATACTCTCCGAGGCGACGGTTAGCCTGACCCGATGACCTCCAGCGACAGTGCCTTTGCTTCCTTGGCAGACCGCGCCGTTCACGAAGTCCTCGCCCGAGAGCCGGAGCTCGCCACGGACCTCGGCTATCACGCCCACGACGGCCGGCTGGACGATAGGAGCGCCGAGGGTGAGGGCGCCGCCGGCAGCGCCTACTCGACCCTCTTGCAGGAGCTCTCGGGCGTCGACGAGGAGCAGCTCGACGACGAGGAGCTTGCCGACCTCGCCATCTTGCGGGGAGCGCTCGAGCAACGGATCTTCTCCATCGAAGAGCTCCGGGAGATCGAGTGGAACCCGCTCGTCTACAACCCGGGCAACGCCTTCTACCCGCTCATCGCCCGAGCGACCGTCCCCGTGAGCAGTCGCCTGCGAGCGATCGCCGCCCGGCTCCTGGAAGTCCCCGCGCTCGTCGACCTCGCCCGCCAGCAGCTCGAAAGGCCACCGAGGATCCACCTGGAGACGGCGCTGGCGCAGAACACCGGTACCATCGCCCTCCTCGGAACAGAGCTCGAGAGCCTGCTCGAGGAGGACCCGGGGCTGCGACCACTCGTGGAGCCTGCACGCTCGAGCGCCGTCGAGGCCCTCGAGCGGCATGCGTCTTTCCTGGAGGAGCTCTCGGGGCAGGCCGGCGGGGACTTCCGACTGGGAGCCGACCTCTTCCGGCGCAAGCTCCCGCTCGTCTTGCACTCCGACATCCCGCCGGACCGCGTTCCTGCGGACGCCGCCAGGAACGTCGAGGAGGTGGAAGCAGTCCTGTTCGAGGTCGCGTGCGAGTACCTCGGGGTGAGGGAGGCGGGGGCGGACCGGAACGAGACCGTCCGCGCCGCTCTCGATCGAGTAGCCACGGCGCGCCCCGACGACACGAGCATCGTCGCCTCGGCGGCGGCCTGCTTGGACGGTCTTGCCGAGGGGGTGCGCCGGCTCGGCTTCGTCACCGTCCCGGACGACCCTGCTCGCGTGGAGGTCATGCCCGAGTTCCGCAGAGGCATAGCTGTCGCCTACTGCGACTCCCCCGGGCCCTTCGAGGAGGGAGGCGACACCTTCCTCGCCGTCGCCCCCACACCAAGCGACTGGCCGAGAGAGCGCGTCGACTCCTTCTGCAGGGAGTACAACCTCGCACACCTCGTCAACCTCATGGCTCACGAGGCGATCCCAGGCCATGCTCTCCAACTGGCGCATGCCCGCCGCTACAACGGCGCGACGCTCGTGCGCAAGGCATTCCAGAGCGGCCCGTTCTGCGAAGGATGGGCCGTCCACGCCGAGAAACTAATGGCCGAGTCGGGTCACGGGGGGCTACCGGTGCGCCTGCAGCAGCTGAAGATGCAGCTCAGGATGAGCATCAACGCCATCCTGGACGCCGAGGTGCACGCCGACGACATGTCGGAGGACGCCGCCGTCGAGTTGATGGTCGGCCGGGGGTACCAGGAGGAAGGCGAGGCTGTGGGCAAGTGGCGGCGCGCCTGCCTTAGCTCCTGCCAGCTCTCGACCTACTACGTCGGCTACGCCGAGCTCGCCCGTGTCTTCGCCGACACAGGCCCGCACGGCAACTTCGACGGCTTCCTCGCCCATGGCTCCCCGCCTCCCTCCCTCCTGCGGCAGCTCGTCTCGAACGGTGCCGGCGAGAGCTGACCGCTCGGGACCGTGAGCGCAGCGACGGGCGGTTATCACCCGGTCGGCTGGTACCTCGCCACGGTGAAAGCAAGGATCATCGGGACGTCGACGGCGAAGACGAAAAGCGTCGCTGTGACGACGGCGAGAGTCTTGCCCGGCGTATGGTCGAAGACGAAGACGAACTCGAGCATGCCGGCGATGACGAGGTATGCGAGCAGCGCCCATCGGATCACGAGGAAGAATTTCCCCCAGGCGAAAGGGCGGACCCGGCTGAGCAGCATCACGTCTGTCGCCGTCAGAGCCGCCCCTGCGACAAGGAGGCTGGTTGGTATGCCGAGCGGCACCGGGCGCGGGATGTGAGCCCCGAGGTAGACGCCGCCTACGAGCATGAGGACGACCGAGGCGACGGCTATCTCGGCGATCGGAGGTAGGTGGCGAGGGCCGGCCGAGCCGGCAGGCTCCTCGCCGGTCACGACGTTGCCAGCCTGGTCATGATGAGGAGCGTGGCAACCTGCATGGCGCCCGTGACCCCGGCCGAGTAGATGAAGCGGCGCATCAGCTTGGCGATGACCTGACCGTCGGGCTCCGGCTTCTTCAGCTCGAACAGGACCGCGAGGTTGGCCGGCTCGAGCAGGCCGAGAGCCACTACCGCCATCACGGCGACAACGATCATCGAGGCGACGACCCAGCGGTGGTCGACGTACGAGGCGTTGATGTCACCTGTCTGGCGGGCGAGCTGGAGGCCAGCCGCGAGGGTGCAGATCACGATGGTCGGCATGATGAGCATCATCTTCGGCATGAAGCGGGTCGTGAACTCCACGCGGGCGGGGATCGAAAGGCGCCCGAGGATGGGTCCGAGCACGAACCCGAGGAAGAGGTCGAGGGCAGTCCACATGCCCCCGCTGACGACGTGGAAGAAGTCGATGCCCCAGGACGAGTTCGTGGCGATGACGGTCACAAGCCCGGCAAGCACGACGGCCACGGGGAGAAGGCCCCGCAAGGGGACGATCTCGAAGTGGCGATGCAGGGTGCCCTGCGGCGGCGACGTGCCCACCGCTGGAGACGTGAGGACGGCATCACCTGCCGGCACGTTCAGCACCTGCTGAGTCATGTCCCTCCCCCGAGCTCTCGGTGCACGTTACTGGCTAAGGCTGGCTCACCAGGTCGACCGGGCCCGCAGCAGTCGAAGCTGGGCCGACCGGATCTTCCCCGTTTGCCCCTGTACCAAGAGAAACATCGCCTCTCGCCCCAAACGCTGCGCCTGTGCCGTACGGACCATGCTCCGCCCTCCCCCCGAGGCGACGAGAGCTCCGGCGAGGTCGAGAGCAAGAAGCGAGACTCTCGCCCGCGTCTCGGGGAGGTCGTCAGGCGCGCTGGACACGAGGGCGGCGCGCGCCGATTGCAGAGCCAGCTCGACCTCGCCTGCGGCTCCGGAGCACTCGCCCGCCTCGCGCAGCAAGGAGAGGCAGCGGCGAGCGACGCCGAGAGCGAGAAAGCCGTTTGTGCGCAAACCGGCGGCATCCCTCGCGAGCCATTCGGAGAGCGGCTCGATCGTCGTCAGGCGGGAGCGGTCGACGAAGTGCCGGGAGAAGTGGAGCGACACGGTCGCCGAGGCGTTGACGGCTGCGAGGTCCAGGCGAGTGGGCACGAGGCTTGGACCGGGCGAGGCATCGACGAGCAGCCAGCCGATGTCACCCCCCATCACCGCGGCAACGTGCAGGACGTCGATGAGGCCCCAACCGGAGACGAGCGGAGCCGTGCCGTCGATGAGGTAGCCCCCCTTCACTGCTCTCGCCGTAGGGCCCGGCCGCTCAGGGTGGCGGAGATGGCTGAACGCGATGCCGCTCCGCCTTGTGCCAGTGGCAAGGTCGCGGGCCCACTCCTCGCGGATCGTCCCCTCCAGGCGTGAGACGACCGCGGCGGTCGACAAGTGCTGCAGCCACACGAAAGTCGTCGTCAGGCAACCGCTCGCAAGGAGAGAGATGACCTCCTCGCCCGCCTCCCTCTCGAGCTCGAGACCGCCCGAGGCGCGGGCAGCGTACACCCCGTACAGCCCGGCGTCGGCAAGGACGTCGAGCAGCCTTCTCGGGACGGCGGGGGCCGCGTCCGTGGCAAGGCTGGCCGGGAAGAGGACCTCCTCGGCGATCTGGCCTGCGAGGGCGATGACCTCTTGCGCGCTGCTCGCCTCGAGATCGCTCGAGATGTCGCTCACTCTCTCGACAGTAGCGATGGGGAGTCGGGCGTCATCAACCGATACGATCGGTCCAAGTACACCTCCAAAGAGGAGCTCGACGTGGCAAAGCTCGAAGGGGAGACACCTGTCTTCAGCGAGGACCGGGTAAGGGCGCTCGTGGAGCCGCACCGCCACGAACGCGGTCCCCTCATCGAGGTCCTCCATGCCGTGCAGGCGGACTTCGGCTACGTCGACAAGAGAGCAGTTGCCGTCATCGCCGACGAGCTCAACCTCTCGAGAGCGGAGGTCCACGGAGTCGTCACGTACTACCGCGACTTCAGATCCGAGCCGCCCGCCTCCTCGGTGGTCCGGCTCTGTCGCGCCGAGGCCTGCCAGTCGATGGGCGCCGAAGCGCTCGTGGCACAGGCCTGCGAGAAGCTCGGCGTGCGGGTGGGCGAGCGTACGCCTGACGGCCGTGTCGAGCTCGACCAGGCCTTCTGCTTCGGCAACTGCGCCCTCGCACCCTCGGTGACGGTAGACGGGCGCCTCTACGGGCGCCTCGACGCCGGCCACCTCGACGCCCTCCTAGAGGCGCTGTGACGGCCACCGTCTACGTCCCGCGGGACTCGTCTGCGCGTTCGGTCGGAGCGGACGAGGTAGCCGGTGAGATAGCCCGTCTCGCCGGGGAGCGAGACCTCGACCTGACTGTCGTCAGGAACGGCTCGCGTGGCATGTTGTGGCTCGAGCCGCTGGTGGAGGTGGCGTCCTCCCGCGGTCGTGTCGGGTATGGGCCCGTCACGCCGGGCGACGTGGACGAACTCCTCGCTGCCGGCTTGACCGAAGGAGCCGATCACCGGCTCTCGCTCGGCCTCGTCGAGGAGATCCCCTACCTGGCGCGCCAGGAGCGGCTCACTTTCTCGCGCGTAGGCGTGACGGATCCTCTCTCCACCGAAGACTACGAGGAGCACGGCGGGCTTGCCGGGCTGCGCAAGGCCCTTGCCATGGAGCCTGCGGCCGTCGTGGATGAGGTCTTGAAATCGGGCCTCAGGGGAAGAGGCGGAGCCGGCTTCCCAGCGGGGGTCAAGTGGTCCACCGTCCTTGCGACCCCGACCCCGGATGTCAAATTCGTCTGCTGCAACGCCGACGAAGGCGACAGCGGCACCTTTGCCGACCGGATGCTCATGGAGGGCGATCCCTTCCTCCTCATCGAGGGCATGACGATCGCCGGGCTCGCGGTAGGCGCCACCGAGGGCTTCCTGTACATCCGCTCGGAGTACCCGGACGCCGTGGCGACGATGCGCACGGCGATCGAGATCGCCCACATTCGCGGCTGGCTCGGTCCGAGCGTCCTCGAAAGCGGGCGAGCCTTCCAGCTGTCGGTGCGGGTGGGCGCAGGCTCATACGTCTGCGGCGAGGAGATGGCAATGCTGGAAAGCCTCGAGGGGCGGCGAGGCGTCGTCCGGGCAAAGCCTCCTCTCCCCGCCCACGCCGGGCTCTTCGGCAGGCCGACGGTCGTGAACAACGTCCTCACCCTTGCCGCCGTGCCCTGGATCCTCATCAACGGGGCCGCCGCCTACCAGGCGCTCGGGACCGGGCGCTCCCGAGGCACCCAGGTCTTCCAGCTTGCCGGCAACATCGCTCGCGGCGGAGTCGTCGAGCTCCCCTTCGGGGGAAGCCTCGCCGAGCTCGTGAACGACTTCGGAGGGGGCACACGCACCGGGAGGCCGGTACGGGCCGTCCAGGTGGGAGGCCCTCTCGGCTCCTACCTCCCCGCCTCCGCCCTCGACATCGAGATGAACTACGAGGCCTTCGCCGCCGCCAGCGCCATGATCGGCCACGGCGGGATCGTCGTCTTCGACGACACGGTGGACATGGCCCGCCAGGCCCGTTTCGCGATGGAGTTCTGCGCCGAGGAATCCTGTGGCAAGTGCACCCCCTGCCGCGTCGGGGCCGTGCGCGGCGTCGAGGTGATCGACAAGATCATCGCCGGTGAAGAAGCAGCGGCTAATCTCGAACTGTTGAAGGATCTCTGCGATCTCATGGTGGATGGTTCGCTGTGCGCCATGGGCGGCCTCACTCCGATGCCGGTCCGCAGTGTCCTGTCCCACTTCATAGATGACTTTCATCTCGGAGAGGACGGGCAGGTACGACCCGGCGGGCAGACCGGGTGACACGGAGGCGAACATGACGACGTTGCTCAAAGAACACGATCTCGGCACTCCGCCGAGGCTCGGGGATCTCGTGACCGTCGAGGTCGACGGCATGCCGGTGAGCGTGCCCGTCGGGACCTCGGTGATGCGCGCATCGGCGCTGGCAGGCGTCGACGTGCCGAAGCTGTGCGCAACGGACTCCCTGGAGGCGTTCGGCTCTTGCCGGCTCTGTCTCGTCGAGATAGAAGGCGTCCGCGGCACGCCGGCGTCTTGCACGACACCGGTGGCCGACGGGATGCGGATCTCCACCCAGACCCCGCGACTCGAGAAGCTCCGGCGCGGGGTGATGGAGCTGTACATCTCGGACCACCCCCTCGACTGCCTCACCTGCCCGGCCAACGGAGACTGCGAGCTGCAGGACATGGCCGGCGTGGTCGGCCTGCGCGACGTCCGCTACGGCTACGCGGGCGAGAACCACTTCGAGGAGAAGACGGACGCCAGCAACCCGTACTTCAGCTTCGACCCGACCAAGTGCATCGTCTGCTCGCGCTGTGTCCGCGCCTGCGAGGAGGTCCAGGGGACGTTTGCCCTCACGATCGAGGGGCGCGGCTTCTCCTCCAAGGTCTCGCCGAGCGGGACGAGCTTTTTCGATTCGGAGTGCGTCTCCTGCGGCGCCTGCGTCCAGGTGTGCCCGACCTCGACTCTCGAGGAGAAGTCGCTGATATCCCTCGGCGTGCCCCGGCGCACGGTGCTCACGACGTGCGCCTACTGCGGGGTCGGCTGCTCGTTCAAGGCGGAGCTGCGCGGGGACGAGGTAGTGCGCATGGTCCCCTACAAAGACGGCGGGGCAAACGAGGGCCACTCGTGCGTGAAGGGTCGGTTTGCCTGGGGCTATGCGACGCACAAGGACAGGATCCTCTCGCCGATGGTGCGCGAGTCGAGCGACGAACCGTGGCGGGAGGTCTCCTGGGAGGAGGCGATCTCCTACGCCGCCACGAGGCTGAAGGCGATCCAGGAGCGCCACGGCGCCGGCGCCATCGGTGGCATCACGTCGTCGCGCTGCACCGACGAAGAGGTCTTCGTCGTGCAGAAGATGGTACGGGCAGCCTTCGGGAACAACAACGTCGACACCTGCGCTCGCGTGTGCCACTCCCCCACCGGCTACGGGCTGAAGACGACGTTCGGCACCTCGGCGGGCACGCAGGACTTCCGTTCGGTCGAGCACGCGGACGTCATCCTCGTGATCGGGGCCAACCCGACAGACGCCCATCCGGTCTTCGCATCCCGGATGAAGCGGCGGTTGCGCAGCGGCGCCAAGCTCGTCGTAATCGACCCGCGGCGAATCGACCTCGTGCGCACGCCGCACGTCGAGGCGCTGCACCACCTCCAGCTGCAGCCGGGCACGAATGTGGCTCTCATGAACGCACTGGGGCACGTCGTCGTCACGGAGGATCTCGTCGACCGGGAGTTCGTGAGCGAGCGTTGCGAGGACGACAGCTTCGCCGTGTGGAGCGAGTTCGTCTCGCGCCCGGAGAACAGCCCCGAGGCGCTGGCTCCCGTGACGGGTGTACCTGCAGAGGACATCCGAGCGGTGGCCCGGCTGTACGCGCAGGGCCCGAACTCCGCCATCTACTACGGGCTCGGGGTGACGGAGCACAGCCAGGGCTCGACGATGGTCATGGCCATGGCGAACCTCGCCATGGCGACCGGCAACATCGGACGTGACGGCGTGGGCGTGAACCCCCTGCGGGGTCAGAACAACGTCCAGGGCTCTTGCGACATGGGTTCGTTCCCCCACGAGTTCGCCGGCTACCGCCACGTCGGGGACGACTCGGTACGCGCCATCTTCGAAGAGGCATGGGGCCGCGAGCTCGAGAGCGAGCCAGGGCTTCGGCTCCCCAACATGTTCGACGCCGCCGTTGACGGCACCTTCCGAGGCCTTTTCGTCCAGGGAGAAGACGTCGCGCAGTCGGACCCGAACACCAAGCACGTGAAGGCGGCGCTTGCCTCCCTCGACCTCCTCATCGTGCAGGACCTCTTCCTGAACGAGACTGCGGCGTTCGCGCACGTGTTCTTCCCGGGGACTTCGTTTCTCGAGAAGGACGGGACGTTCATCAACGCCGAGCGGCGTGTCAACCGTGTCCGGCCGGTCATGCGTCCGCGCAACGGCAAGCAGGAGTGGGAAGTCGTCTGCGAGCTCTCTCGAGCGCTCGGATACGAGATGCACTACGACAACGCCTCGGAGATCATGGACGAGATCGCCCGCACCACGCCGACGTTCGCCGGAGTCTCCTTCGAGCTTCTCGACAAGGTGGGAAGCGTCCAGTGGCCCTGCAACGAGAAGGCGCCGCTCGGCACGCCCGTGATGCATATCGGTCAGTTCGTCCGCGGCAAGGGCCACTTCGCCGAGACGCCGTTCGTCCCGACCGAGGAGCGCACGAACCGGCGCTTCCCCCTCATCCTCACGACCGGGCGCATCCTCACCCAGTACAACGTCGGCGCCCAGACCCGGAGGACCGACAACGTCCTCTGGCACGGGGAGGACGTTCTCGACATGCACCCCTTCGACGCCGAGGACCGCGGGATCTCAGACGGCGACCTCGTCACCCTCGCCAGCCGGGTCGGTGAGACGACACTGCACGCTCGCATCAGCGACAAGATGCCCCAGGGCGTCGTCTACACGACGTTCCACTTCCCCGCCACCTCGGCCAACGTCGTCACGACCGAGTTCTCGGACTGGGCGACGAACTGCCCGGAGTACAAGGTCACCGCAGTGCAGGTGCGGGCGAGAAGCCGCGAGCCGATCGAAGAGTCCTCAGAAGCGGCCGGGCGCAGCTCTCACAGAGAGCCCTCCCCCGCCAATACGCATCCCGAGGACGAGCGACACGGAGTTCTCGCTCGAGGCCGCGTCCGCTAGCCGCAGCCTCGCTTCCCAGCAGGCCCTGGAGGACGATACGTGGCGAGCTCCGACCTCGTCAGGATGGCGAACGACATCGCGGCGAACTTCCGCTATCTCGGCACGGAGAAGGCAGCCGCGAGCGTCGCCAATCACATCCGCATGTTCTGGGCGCCGGCGATGCGGACCGAGCTTCTCGAGCTCGCTCGCGGCACGGGCACCCCCCTCGACCCCGTGGTGATCGCCGCCTGCCAGGTGCTGAAGACGAGCTAGGCGCAACAGGCTCGGGCGGTCTTCATGTTTCCATCAGGTTCGAAGTCCAGAATCCCCTTGGATGGTAAGAGGCGGTGTCCGGGTTAGAAGAGGAACCCGGGAGATAGGCGTAACGATGTCTCCAGAATCGGATGCTCCCGGTAGCGAACAGCATGTCCCCGACGCCGGTGGGCCCGCGGTGGCTGGCGCGGTAGACAGCGAATCGAGCGCGCCCCGGCGGCGGTTCCGCCGGCGTGCTCACACTCGTCGCAAGCGCAGCTGGCGACGAAGGCTTCTCATCACCGTCCTCAGCATCGTCGTGCTGCTCGCTCTCATAGTCGCCGCCGGACTTGGCTACGTCGCTTACCGCAACGGCCAGATCAAGCGCATCCACGTCAGTCATCTCGCGGCGCCGGCGAAGTCCGGGCCGGAGGTGGGGACGCAGACCTTCCTTCTCATCGGGTCGACCTCGCGCTGCGCCCTGAAGAAGCAGAACGCTGCGTTCGGGCTCTGCTCAGAGGGGGTAAACGGCGTCAACAGCGATGTCATCATCCTTCTCAGGGCCGACGCGAAGACGCACTCGATCTCGGTTCTCTCGATCCCTCGTGACACCGTCCTGTACGGGGTTCGCCCCGTCGACCAGTTCTACAAGATCGACGCCGCCCTCGCCGACGGCCCCGGTCAGCTCGTCAACGTGATCGAGCAGGACTACGGCATCCCGATCAACCACTTCGTCGACCTCAACTTCGACAGCTTCATGAGCGTGGTGAACGCCATCGGCGGTATCGACATGTACTTCCCCTACCCGGAGTACGACGACTACTCCTCTCTCGATATCAAGACCGCCGGCTGCCACCACCTGAACGGCTTCGAGGCGCTCGCCGTCGTGCGCGCACGACACCTCAGCTACTACGTCGACGGTCAGTGGGAGTACGACGGCACGGGCGACCTCGGAAGGATCCTGCGGGTGCACGAGTTCCTGAAGGTGCTGGCCGCCACGATGGAGAGACGCGGCCTCGACAACCCGCTCACCGACAACTCCATCCTCGGCGCCATCGCTCCCCAGCTGACCGTCGACTCGAAGCTTTCCCTCTCCGACATGGTGCACCTGGTTCTCGCCTTCCACTCCTTCAACCCGTCCTCTGCACCCATGGCGACGATGCCCAACGTCGAGGACTTCGAGGACTACATGTTCGAGGGCTACGACTTCGGATCGGTCGTTCTCCCCACGTATCCTCAGGACCAGGAGGCGATCGACAAGTTCGAGGGGCTCGCCAAGCCGCCCGGGTCGAGCATCTCCCCGAAGAGAATCTCCGTCTCGGTCGTGAACGGCACCTCCCAGGCGGGAGACGAGACCGAGGTCGCCTCGAAGCTCTCGTCGCTCGGCTACCACGTCGTCTCCACGAGCACGGCAACCCCCGTCGGACCCCTCTCCGAGACGGTCGTCTATTACCGGGCCGGCCACCTGCTCGACGCCGAGCGGGTCGTGCAGTCGCTCCACGGCATCGTCTCCATGGCGCTCGGCCCTACTCAGGACGGTGCCGAGGTGAGCGTCGTGACCGGTTCGAACGCCTCGGTCATCGTGCCTACACCAGGGCACTCGAGCCACCAGCATCACACCGCCGCCGCGTCTTCGGCGACGAGCGACGAGGATCTCGGTGCTCCGAGCGCGGCCATCCAGCAACTTCCGGCCTGGGACCCCCGCGCCTGCTCCAACTCCTGAGCCTCGGGACGCAGCTCCTCGAGTCAGCTCCCAGCTCATTAAGTAAACTTGCAACGGTTTCCGTTTCCTGTAAACTCTCTGCAATGCTTACCGATAAGGTCTGGCGGGCGGCAGTGGCGATCGTCGTCTCCGCAGCCGTCGCGGGGATGACCCTCGGTGCGTGCAGCTCTTCAGGGGCGGCGCCAAAGGACGGCAGGATCGCCGTGGTCGCCGCCGAGAACGAGTACGGGAACGTGGCCTCCCAGATCGGCGGGCGCTACGTCTCGGTGTCGTCGATCGAGAGCAACCCCAACACCGATCCCCACGACTACGAGGTGAGCCCTGGAGTCGCCGGAGAGGTGAGCCGGGCGCAGGTGGTCATCCAGAACGGCATCGGTTACGACGACTACATGTCGAAGATAGAGTCCGCCTCCCCCAACGCCAAGCGGCGGGTGATCGACGTCCAGGAGTTGCTGGGGCTGCCGGACAGCACGCCGAACCCCCATCTCTGGTACAACCCGGTGACGATGCCCAAGGTCGCCAAGGCTCTCGCCTCCGACCTCGGCTCGATCGAGCCCGTGCATGCCTCCTACTTCAAGGCGAACGCGAGCAAGTTCGTCGCCTCTCTCGACCCCTGGCTGAAGGCGATCGCCCGTTTCAAGGCGACCTTCCCCGGCACTCCGGTCGCCACGACCGAGCCGGTGGCCGACTACATGCTCGAGGCAGCCGGGACGCGCAATCTGACACCGTTCAGCCTGCAGGCTGACATCATGAACGGTGTCGACCCCTCGCCCGAAGCCGTCTCGATCCAGGATGGCCTCTTCAGCCACCACAAGGTCAAAGTCTTCGTCTACAACCAGCAGGTGACGGACTCTCTTACGCAAAGCTTCGTCACGGCCGCGAGAAAAGCCGGCATCCCCGTCGTCGGCGTCTACGAGACGATGCCCGTCCCTGGCTACGACTACCAGTCCTGGATGCTTGCTGAGGTGAAGGCGCTCTACAGAGCCGTCGCGGCCAAGGTCTCGACGGTGAGGCTGTAACGATGGCGCACACGATCCTCGCCTCCGCCGAGAGCTCGGGCGAGAGCTCCGGCGAGAACGCCATCGCCCGCCGGCAGAGCCAAGAGAACGGCTCGCAGGAGATCCTCTCGGTCGATTCGGTGAGCGTTCACCTGGATGGCCGCCAGGTCCTTCGTGACGTGAGCTTCGTCCTCAAAGAGGGCGAGCTGACGGGGCTCATCGGGTCCAACGGAGCCGGGAAGACCACGCTGTTCCGGGTCATCCTCGGACTCGTCGCCCCGACGTCGGGCGAGGTTCTCCTCGCCGGTGCCCCGCGCTCTCGCCGCAACCGGCTCGTCGGCTACCTCCCCCAGGACGTCTCGCTCGATCCGGACATGCCGCTTCGAGCCCGCGACCTCGTCGCTCTCGGCGTCGACGGCCACCGTCTCGGCCTCCCTCTCCCCTCGGCGGCGAGACGTGCTCTCGTCGACGAGATGCTGGAGGCCGTCGAGGCCTCGTCTTTCGCCAACGCCCGGGTCGGCAAGCTCTCGGGCGGAGAGCAGCAGCGGGTTCTCATCGCCCACGCCCTCGTCGGCCGGCCCCGGCTGCTGCTCCTCGACGAGCCCTTGGCCAACCTCGACCTGAGAAGCGAGCAGGAGGTCGTCGCCCTCCTCGCCCGCATCTCCACCGAGCAGGGCGTCGCCATCCTGATCTCCACCCATGACATCAACCCGCTCGTTCCCGTGATGGACCGTGTCGTCTACCTAGCGTCGGGGCGGGCCGCCAGTGGTACCACCGACGAAGTCGTGACGACGGAGGCGCTGAGCGCCCTCTACGGGCACCACGTCGACGTCGTCCACGTGCACGACAGGGTGCTCGTCGTGGCCGGGCGGGAGCCCGTCGCCTACCGCCACAGGCAAGAAGAGCCTGTCGTGGAGGTGATCTGAGAGCGTGGTGGCGGGGCTCGCTCCGGTGATCGAGCCAGGTTTCTTCTCGAACGGCCCGGTGCAGCTCGCTCTCACGGTCGGGGGCGTCGTCGCCGTCGTCTCAGGGCTCGTCGGCACCTTCACGGTTGTGAGAGGGCAGTCCTTCGCCGGCCACTCGCTCGCCGACATCGGTACCGCGGGCGGCTCGGCCGCCTTCCTTCTCGGGGTGAGCCCTCTCTACGGTTTCTTCGCCATGAACCTCCTTGCCGCGGGCGCCATGGAGCTGATCGGGCTGAGGCGGCCGCGGGGCCGCGACCTTGCCACCGGGGTCGTCCTCGGAGCGGCCCTCGGGCTGGCAGCCCTCTTTCTCTATCTCGACACGACCTCTACGAGCACCACCGGCGCCACGATCAACGTCCTCTTCGGCTCCATCTTCACCCTCTCGACCTCCCTCGTGCCCGTCGTCGCCGTCTTCGGCGGTGTCGCCGTCGGACTGGTGCTCCTCCTCTACCGCCCTCTCCTGTTGAGCTCGTTGAGCGCCGACCTCGCTGCCGCCCGGGCTGTACGGGTGCGCCTGGTCGGCGCCGGCTACCTCGTCGCCCTCGCCTTTGCCGTCTCGCTCTCGGCCATCGCGATCGGCGCCATCCTCTCGACCGCCCTCTTGATCGGCCCCGCCGCCACCGCCCTGCGCCTCACGCGACGGCCAGGGCTCGCCATGGCGGCGGCCGCCGGGCTCGGCGTCCTCGCCACCTGGCTCGGCGTCCTCCTCGCCTACGACAGCTTCTACTGGCAACCGTCGTCGCAGGGCTGGCCCGTGAGCTTTTTCGTGGTGGCCCTCGTAGTGGTCCTCTTCCTCGCCGCCCAGGCCTTCGTGGCGATGCGGGAACGGCGCGTCTGATGTTCGCCGACTTCATGGTCAACGCCTGGGTGGCGGCGACGATCGTCGCCGTGGTCGCAGGCGTGGTCGGCTACTTCACCGTCCTGCGAGGCTCCGCCTTCGCCGCCCACGCCCTCCCGAACGGCGCCTTCGCCGGTGCCGCCGGGGCAAGTCTCCTCGGCGTCAACGCGCTCGTGGGGCTGATCTCCTTCTCCCTCCTCGGCGCTCTTTCGATCGCCGCCCTCGGGCGCCGGGCCCGACACGACGTGGCCACGGCGCTCGTCGTCGTGATGATGCTCGGTCTCGGAGCGCTGTTTCTCTCGATGACGACCGAGTACGCACCGGAGATCTTCGCCCTTCTCTTCGGCGAGGTCCTCGGCGTCAGCAGTAACGAGCTCGTGCCGACCGCTCTCATCGGGGCCGTCTCCATCGTCGCCATCCTCGCTCTCTACAGGCCGCTCACCATGTCCTCTGTCGTCCCGGAGATCGCCGAGTCGCGTGGCGTGTCCAGCAGGGCGATGGACCTCGCCTTCCTCGTCGTCCTCGCCCTCGTGACGACGATGGCGGTCCCCGTCGTAGGTGCCTTGCTGATCTTCAGCCTTCTTATCAGCCCTGCTGCCGCCGCCCGAGCCTTCACGAGCCGGCCCCTGCGCGCGGTCCTCCTCTCCGTCGCGCTCGCCCTCGCGACCGTCTGGGCGGCCATAGCCCTCTCGTATCTCTCCAACCTCCCGATCGGCTTCTTCGTCGGCGCCGTCGGAGCCCTCAACTACGGCCTCGCCAGAGGGTGGTCGGGCCGTCCCGGGAACAAGCCGCGCCCGGGGAGCAGCCGGCGTGGCTCAGGCGCAGTCCTCGCAGATGCCTGAGATCTCCATGACGTGCGCCGTCTCGATGAAACCGTGGCCCCCGGCCAGGCGTCTCGCCCACGCCTCGATGTCGTGAGCGTCGAACTCCACCGTCTTGCCGCAACTTCGGCAGACGAGATGATGGTGGTGGGTACCGGTGGTGCAGCGGCGGTACAGCGCCTCGCCGTTCTCGCTTCGCACGCTGTCGATCTCGCCGGCCTCGGCCAGCATCCGCAACTGGGCGTAGACCGTCGTCAGTCCGACATGTTCGCCCGCCTGCCGGAGGCGGGCATGGAGCTCCTGGGCGCTCGTGAACTCCTCCGTGCGGTCGAGAAGCGAGGAGACGGCCTGCTTTTGGCGTGTCATCCGTGAGCTCGGCGGCACCCACCGAGCGTACCGCTCCAGCCCGTCCCTGTCGGCTTATCTCCGGCCGGTCGCGAACGGTTCGAGCAGCTGTCCAGCGAGAAACGAGAGGGGCCGCGCCCTCCGGCCCGCCTGCTCCACCGCGAGCGGCCGTCCTGCCAGGCCGGTCGGGCAGGCGGCATCGCTTGGCAACGGGAACTGGGCGCAGCGGGCGAGCACGTCCCAGAGGGTGAGGGCGATACCCAAGTTGACGGTGCGCGTCGCCTCGAGCGAGTGATGGAGACGATGGTAGGCAGGGCTAACCACCACCTTGCCGAGGAGCCCGAAGCTCCAGCGGACGTTGGCGTGCTGGAGGGTGCCGACGCACACATATGCCGTTATGAGGACGGGCACCATCGGTCGGTCGCCCATGAGCGCGACGACAGGGAGGGTTGCCAGCAGGAAGCCGGTCGTGTGCATGACCGGGTGGGCCCGGAAGGACGTGAGCACGCTCAGCTCCTCCTGGCTGTGGTGGAGGGCATGGAAGCGCCAGAGGAGCTGTAGCCGGTGGTCGGCGTAGTGTGCGACCCAGTTGGCTCCGTCCATCGCGACGAGAGCGACCGCGAGAAGGAGCCACGTAGGCAAGTGGCCTGTGAAGGAGAGCTCTATCCACCTCATGTGCTCTCCGACAAGGGTGGCGAAACCCACTCCGAGGAGGGTCATGAGAGGGACGACGGCTGCGGCGTAGAGGACGAGGAAGCAGGCATCCTGGACATGTCCCCGGGCAAGAGCGCGACGCGGTTCGGCGGGCCAGAGGCGTTCGGAGACGAGGGTGGCGCAGACGAGAGCCGCCAAGGCCGGAGCTGCCAGCTCCGCCCTCCCCGCCGCCAGCACCCTACCGAGCTGCCCGTCGCGTAGGAGCGCCGTCACGGCCACGAACACCACCCAGCACGTGAGGGCGCCGAAAGCGAGCGCCGGCAGGTAGATCGGGTGGAGGCGGTGGCGGTGGCTGATGGACGCACGTTCTCCGTTCTGCGCAAGTTGTACTTGCGACCGTTCTACGAGACTCGCCATGACGCCCTCCTCCGGCCCGGGGCAACGAGATATACGAGCCGACCCTACCGAGGGGATTGCCAGTTTTCTCTTGGCCTTCGCCTCTCGTTCATTGCGATTTAACCTTCCCTCGCTAACCTTCGGCCGTGATCCGCCAGCTCGGCGGTCCCCCGAATCGCCTCCCGGGTGGTTCGTGACCGGCATAGGAGGTCGGAAGTGGCATCAAGAAAGCTTGGAGCGGTGCTGCTCGCGGGAGCGACATCTCTCGGCCTCATGGCCGTGGCGATTCCGCGCTCGGGAGCAAGCGTCGCTCACTCGTCGGTCAACTGGTCGAAGGTGACGCACCTCACGGCATCCGGTCCGACGGACTACGCCAACCTCGTGACGGCGGCGGAGAAAGAGGGCCACCTGAACGTCATCACCCTGCCAACGAACTGGGCGAACTACGGGACGATCATGGCGGACTTCAAGAAGAAGTTCCACATCTCGATCACCGACGAGAACCCGGAGGGCTCGAGCCAGGACGAGCTGAACGCCATCGCCGCCGACAAGGGTCGCTCCGACGACCCGGACGTCCTCGACGTCGGCCAGAGCTTCGGGGTGGAGGCGGGCCATGACCACGAGCTCGCTCCCTTCAAGGTGCCGACGTGGGACGAGATCCCTGGCTCGCAGAAAGCCGCCAACGGTGACTGGTACGCCGACTACGGCGGCTTCGTCGCCATCGGCTGCGACACGAAGACCGTGAAGCACTGCCCGACCTCGTTCAAGCAGATGCTCGAGACCGGCCAGGGTTACAAGATCGGGATCAACAACAACCCGACCGAGGCCAGCGCGGCCTTCTCGGCGGTGTTCGCGGCGGCGCTCGCCAACGGAGGGTCGTTCAGCAACATCAAGCCTGGCATCAACTATTTCGCCAAGCTCAACAAGGAGGGCAACTTCGTGGCTACGATCGCCGGGCCCTCGACGGTCGAGAGCGGGGCGACGAACATCATCATCTGGTGGGACTACCTGGAGGCGTCGGAGATCAAAGCGCTCCCCGCGTACAAGAAGACCTGGAAGATCGTCATCCCCACCGACGCCACCTACGCCGCCTACTACGCCCAGGCCATCAACAAGGGAGCGCCGGACCCAGCGGCCGCCCGCCTCTGGGAGACCTTCCTCTACTCGACGGAAGGCCAGAACCTCTGGCTCGAGGGCTACACCCGCCCGATCGAACTCCCCTACCTCGTGGCGCACAACCTCGAGAACAAGAAGGCCTACGCGGCCCTGCCAGTCGCACCGGCGAACGTCAAGTTCCCGACCGAGGGCCAGCTGGACAAGGCCAAGCTCGTCGTGGCCCAGTACTGGCCGACCGAGGTCACTTCCGGTCCCTAGCATGCCTTCGTGGCGTCGGATATGACAGTTAGCGAAGCGGCCGTCTCCGGTCCGGGAGCGCACTCCTCCACCTGGACCGGAGACGGTGGCGCGACCGAAGTCCGGGCGAGACGGCTCCGCCGGGCTGTAAGGCCGACGCTCGCGATGGCGCCGTTCGCCATCTACACGATCCTCGGCCTCGGGGTGCCGACGGCAGCCGTCATCGAGCTCGCCTTCCGGAGCAACTCGGGGAAGGTGACTCTGGCCAACGTGCGCACCGTCACCCACGGCGTCTACCGGCTCGGCTTCGAGAACAGCCTCCTCATATCGGTGATCTCCTCCGTCATCCCCGGGATCCTCGGGCTCGTCCTCGCCTACGCGATATACACCTCTCGGGGCAGCTTGCTCAAGCGGGTCGTGGCGGCGGCATCGGGGGTGCTCGCCAACTTCGGCGGCATCAACCTGACGTTCATGTTCATCGCCACGCTCGGCACGACAGGCGTGCTCACCGCGTGGATGAGCGTCGTCGGCCTGAATCCCTGGAACCACGGCTTCAACCTCTACTCCTTCTACGGCGTCGCCGTCGTCTACCTCTACTTCCAGATCCCGCTCATGGTGCTCGTCATCACGCCGGCGCTCGGCGGCCTCCGCCCGGCATGGCGAGAGGCCGCCGAGAACCTGGGCGCTTCGAGCTTCCGCTACTGGCGCACCGTCGGCCTGCCGGTCCTCCTCCCGTCGATGCTCGGAGGCATGCTGCTCCTCTTCGGCAGCGCCTTTGCCGCCTACGCGACCGCCGAGACGCTCACGGCGGGAACCGTCACCCTCACGCCGATCCAGATCGGTGACGTCCTCAACGGCAACCTCATCTCGGGAGAGCAGAACGTCGGCTACGCGCTCGGCTTCGGCATGCTGATCGTGCTCGCCGTCGTGATGGTGCTCTACATACTCGTGAGGAGGAGGGCGTCGAGATGGCTTCGCTAGTCGCCGACATCGCTGCCGAGGACGTCCTCGCGGCGCCCGACATCCCCTGTGTGAGACGCCGTCGCCTCCTTACGAGGTTCCGCTACTGGCGAGGGATCGTCCTTCTCATCGCCGCCGCCTATTTCCTCATACCGCTCTATGCCGGCCTCAGGTTCTCCTTCCAGAACGACTACGGTCATTGGTCGCTCTATGCCGTCAAGGCCCTCCCGGCTCAGACGGGCTTCGGGGCGGCCTTCTTCCTCTCGCTCCGCCTGGGGGCGGTCACGCTCGGGCTCGTGCTCGTGCTGATGGTCCCGACCGCCATCTACGTCCACCTGAAGCTGCCCCGAGTGCGGCGCCTCATGGACTTCGTGACGATACTTCCCATCGTCATCCCACCGATCGTCCTCATCCTCGGGATACTGCACGCCGCCCCCCTGTGGTTGCGGGCCTCTCCCTACCTCCTCAGCCTGGCGTACGTCATCCTCTCCTACCCCTTCGTGTACCGCTCGCTCGACGCCGGGCTCTCTGCCATCGACCTGCGGACGCTCGTGGAGGCGTCACGCTCCCTCGGCGGGAGCTTCGTGCGCACCCTCTTGCACGTCCTCATCCCCAATTTGAGATCGGCCCTCGTGTCGGCGACCGTGCTCACGCTCGCCCTCGTCCTCGGCGAGTTCACGATGGCCCAGCTCGACCTCTGGACCACGCTCCCCGTCTGGATCTACCAGTTCCAGCAGGACGACGCCCACGTCGCGACCGCCGCCGCCATGCTCACCCTCGTCGGCACGTGGCTGCTCCTTACGGTGATCGTCCTTCTCGACCGCTCGCAGTCTCGCCGCGCCGTGCGACAGGGACTACGTTGACGGAGCCAGGCAAGGAGCTTCTCTTGGTCGACAATCCGGTGGTGCGCAACCCGGGCGAAGGGGCGCGGGTGAAGCTGGACGGTCTCGTCCGGATGTTCGGTCACACGCGGGCCCTCGACGGTTTCTCCATCTCCATCGAGCCCGGTGAGTTCGTCGCCCTCCTCGGCCCTTCCGGCTGCGGCAAGACGACGGCACTCAGGGTGCTGGCAGGCTTCGAGTCGCTCGATTCCGGCTCTGTCGTCGTCGACGGCAAGGACCTCTCGCAGGTGCGCGCGCAGAAACGGGACATGGGTATGGTCTTCCAGAGCTATTCGCTCTTCCCCAACATGAACGCCCTCAACAACGTTGCCTACGGCCTGCGCATGCGCCGCCAACGTCCCGGTCCTCGCAAGGCGAAGGCCTCTCAGCTGCTCGAGCTCGTCGGCCTCGCCGACCAGGCTTCCAAGTACCCTCACCAGATGTCGGGGGGCCAGCAGCAGCGGGTCGCCCTCGCGAGAGCTCTTGCCGTCGAGCCCCGCGTCCTCCTCTTGGACGAGCCTCTCTCCGCCCTCGACGCCAAGGTCCGTGCCGAGCTGCGCGACGAGATCCGGGCGCTGCAGACGCGGCTCGCCATCACGACCGTGTTCGTCACCCACGACCAGGAAGAGGCCCTCTCGATGGCGGACCGAGTGTGCGTCATGTCGGCCGGCCGCAATGTCCAGACGGCCACTCCGGTGACTCTTTACGAGCGGCCGGCCACGGCCTTCGTGGCCGAGTTCGTCGGTGTCTCGAGCAGGCTGCCCGTGGAGCGCATCGGTGACGAGATCGTCGTCTTCGGCGAGCGCTGCGCCGTCCGGGGCGCCGAGCAGGCGATCTCGAGCGGGACGCTCGACGCCTTGCTCCGGCCGGAGGACGTCGCCATCGAGGTCGACCCGAGCGCCAAGGAGTTCGTCACCCATCGCAACTTCCTCGGTGCCTCGACCCGTCTCATCGTCCAGGTAGGCGAGATCTCGATCCGCGTGGACGTGCGCAGCGACCTCGCCGCCGAGCTCGAGCCCGGCACCCGCGTGCGTCCCAAGGTCGTCTCCCGGGACGTCCTCGTGGCGCCACGGATGAACGTCTCGGTCGCCGACGTGAGCGCCAACGGCCACCCGGCCCACGTCTGAGCCCGACAGGGGGCCGGGGTCAGCCCGGCGACGTCATCGAAGGTTCACGAGATCGCCAGCCCTCGCTCACCGAACGGCAACGTCACCTTCTTGTGGCGGCGCGATGCTCACTCGCATGATCCAAGGACTCTCCCGACGCTCCCGCCGGCTGATGATCCGGACGATCACCGCCCTCCTCGTGGCCGGGGCCGGGCTCGTCTTGGCCGGCTCCACCGCGAGGGCATCGAACTCGACGAGCACTCTGACCGTGGGGCCGTCGACGGTCGGAAACGGCGCCAACGTGACCTTCACGTACTCGACGCCTGCTGCGACGGCGAGCTCGACGAACTGGATCGGCATCTACGAGCCAGGGCAGGTGCCCGGGCAGGTCGCCTCCACGACCTGGCAGTACACGTCTGGGACTTCCGGAACCGCCACCTTCTCCACGACAGCCCTCGACGGGGTTGGTGAGTACCAGGCGTACTACCTCTACGACAACGGCTACCAGGTGCTCGCCGGGCCGATCGACTTCACGGTCGTCGGCGAGCCCCCCGCTCCTGCTCCCCAATTCCTGCAGGCCCTCTCGCCCTCCGGGCCGGCCGCTCTCGACGATCCCTTCGGGGTCGCGGTCGACCCGGAGGGCGACGTCTGGGTGGCCGATACGGGCAACAACCGCCTGGAAGAGCTGGCGCCGGACGGACGGGTACTGGCCGTCATCGGCGAAGGCATGCTCGACCACCCAGAGGGGATCGCCGTCAGCGCCGCCGGCGACGTCTGGGTGGCCGACACCGGCAACAACCGTGTCGTCGAGCTCTCGCCCCACGGTGCCCTCTTGCAGGTGGTCGGCACTCCCGGGTCCGGCAACGGCGAGCTCGACTCCCCGACTGCCATCGCGCTTTCCTCCGGCGGCGACATCTACGTAGCCGACCAGGGCAACAACCGTGTCGAGGAGTTCTCTCCTGCCGGGACGTACCTCTCGTCGATCTCGGTCGCGACTCCCGACGGCGTCGCCTTCGACGCCTCGGGCGACTTGTGGGTGTCGAGCCCGAGCTACGCGGAGGGCAACGGCGTCTACGAGTTTGCGCCGGACGGCAGCCCCATCACGTCCTTCGGGCAGACGCAGGCGAGCTTCGGGGCACTGTCGAACACGGCAGGCATCGCCATCGGCAGCGGCGGCCTCGTCTACGTGGTGCAGCAGGACTACGGCTTCGTCACGGTGTTCAACCCGTCCGGCACCTTCGACACCGAGTTCGGCCTCCAGTCCTCGCCCGCAGCCGCAAGCGAGGACCTCGAATCGCCCCAAGGAATAGCCATCGGCTCCGACGGTGACATCTGGGTCGCCGACAGCGGCAACAACCGCGTCGTCGAGTACGCACCGCCGACCTCCTCGAGCGAGGTGACGCAATGACAGCTCCCCGACCCCAGCCAGCAGGCTCTGCGGAGCCGGCCCGTCTACAGCCGGCAGGTCCTCCGCGACGAACCAGCCCGGTGATCAGCCGACGGCGCCTCCTCGGGGGGACGGCGGCCGTCGCCGGAGCCGCCCTCGTCGGGTCGATCCTTCCCGGCAGCCTGCGACGAGCGGCCGCGAGGACGCTCGCTTACCCCACGCGCTCGAGCCTCTCGGATATACAGCACATCGTGATCTTGATGCAGGAGAACCGCAGTTTCGATCACTACTTCGGCACGTTCCCGGGCGTCCGCGGGTTCACCGACCCGACGGCGATCACGTTGCCGGACGGCAACTCGGTCTTTTACCAACCCGATCCCAGCCACGCCGACGGTTACCTCCTTCCCTTCCACTACGACACGAAGACGACCTCGGCGCAGGCGACCCCCGGCACCGACCACACGTGGCCGACCCAGCATGAGGCATGGGACGGCGGGAAGATGGACGGCTGGGTGGCGGCGAAGGGCCCCTTCACGATGGGTTATTTCGAAGAAGAGGACATCCCCTTCCAGCGGGCGCTCGCAAGTGCCTTCACCATCTGCGACAACTACCACTGCAGCGTCCTCGGGCCCACGAACCCGAACCGGCTCTACATGTGGACCGGCTGGATCGATCCCAACGGCACAGCTGGCGGGCCGATCATCGACAACACCCCGGCGTTCAACAACGTCATCCTCCACTGGACCACTTATCCCGAGCTGCTGGAGCAAGCCGGCATCAGCTGGCAGATCTACCAGGAGGAGGACAACTACGACGACAACGCCCTTGCCTGGTTCACGCAGTTCGCGGACGCCCCGACGTCGTCGTCGCTGTGGCAGCGGGGAATGCTCAAGCAGCCGGCCGGTGCCTTCGAGTACGCCGCTCGCAACGACCAGTTGCCGCAGGTCTCGTGGATCGTCGCCCCCACTGCTCAAACGGAGCATCCCGACTACTTCCCCGCCGCTGGCGCCGAGTACGTGGCTCAGAAGCTCGAGGCGATCGCCTCGAACCCGGACGTCTTCGCGAAGACTCTCTTCATCCTCACCTACGACGAGAACGACGGGATGTTCGACCACGTCCCTCCCCCGACGCCGCCGGCCGGCACTCCAGACGAGTTCGTCACTCTCACGTCTCCCGGTGGGACGCCAGGAGACGGGTTGCCCATCGGCCTCGGGTTCCGCGTGCCGTGCATCCTCGTGTCGCCGTGGACCGTCGGGGGCTACGTCTATTCCGACGTGCTCGACCACACCTCGCTCATCCGCATCCTCGAGACACGCTTCGGCGTCACCGAGCCGAACATCAGTGCATGGCGGCGCCAGACATGCGGAGACTTCACCGGAGCGCTCAACCTCTCCGGGCAGCTCTCGAGCTGGCCGGACGATCCCGCCATACAGCTGCCGGCGACCGACGCGGAGCTGCTGACGGCGCAGCTCGAGGTCGACTACAACCCGCAACCGACGATCCCAGTCGTAAACGAGCCTTTCCCGCCCCAGACCGTCTGACCCGGCCTCGTGGCCTGCGCCCGCGCCCGTGGCAACGCTACTAGGGTGAGCTCGGTGCCAGGCATGACCGAAGATGAGAGGGCCCGCTTCGCGAGCTCCGGAAGGGGTCGACGCCGGCGCCCCCGGGGCCATGTCCGGTCGGGGGTCCTGGCGTTGCTCAGCGAGGAGCCGATGCACGGCTACCAGATGATCCAGGAGCTCTCGCGACGCTCCGGCGGCCGCTGGAACCCGACCGCCGCCTCGGTGTACCCGACCTTGCAGATGCTCGAGGACGAAGGGCTCGTCACCACCCGGCAGTCACCGGAGGGAAAGCGCCTCTTCGAGCTCACCGATGCCGGCCGGGAAGAAGCGGCACGTGTTGCGGTCGCGAGCCCTCGGCTGCCCTGGGAGCCGGCCCACGCCGAGCCGGCCGAGCCCACGCGCGACCTCTTCGTGGCGATCGGGGACACGGCACGCGTCCTCCTCGGGGCGGCCGCCATGGCCGACGACGGGCAACGAGCGCGGATCGTGGAGCTGCTGAACGAGCTTCGCGACGATCTCGGCGCCATCGTGCCGCAAGCAGCAACCAGCGAGCCGCTCAAGGGATGGGGCCGCGGGCCGCGGCTACGGTTCGGCGTGCCCGGCTTCTCCTTCGACATCCCGGAGTGGATCTTCGGGCCCGGACGAGGCGCCTCACCCTCGGGCTCCTGGCCCGCGGGTGCTCGGAGCCCTGGAGGAAGTTCGGGCTTCCCCGACCGGGAGGAGTGGGACGACCCGGAAGCCGGGGGCTGGGACGAGGACGAAGAAGACGACGAGGTCTAGGCCGGGTCCAGGTAGGTCGGGCCCAGGTCGGGTGGGCTGGGAGCACACGTGGCTACAGACAGGATCCGGCCCGCGCGACTCCGGCGGAGCGCCGCGGACGGCTCCCCGGCTCGGAACGAGGTCAGCGTGGAGATGACCGGTGCCGCTGCTCGCGCCGGTTGATGATGAGGCGGATCAGCTTCCGGATGAGGTACGCCACGTCACCTGCTTAGCGCACGCGAGACGTCCATGCGCGCCGCCGGCGCTCCGTGCACGCCGGCGCGGCGTCGGCGCCCTATCCGGGGTCCCGTCCGGCCGAGCCGAGGCCGGCACCGGCCTCCCGCCCGGCGTCGGTCGGCAACCGCTCCAGCGCGGGGATCGTGTAGCTGAAGATGGCGAGGAGCGATCCCCCCAGCATGAGGATCATGCCGAGGATCCTCACCGGGTGGACGACGGCAAGGATCCCCCCCGTTACGGCGGCGGCGACGCCTGCGACACCCAACCTCGCCATCAGGCGGTAGAGCCCGGGTGTCTGGTTCACGTACAGCCAGAAGGCCATCGCGAGAAGCCCGAGCGGGAAGCCGACCGCTGCATGGGTGATGTAGATGGGCCCTCCCCTGTGGGGCAGGAGGCCGGTCACACGCCCGATCGGCAGCCGGAACAACGAGGCGATGCCGAGGCCGAACTCGGCCATGACGAGAGCCGCCAGCACCGCGGAGACGCGCCGGACTTGTCTCTCGAAGGCCTCGGACACACGAGAAGGCTACCGGGTCTCTCCCTCGCGGGGGACATCCCCCTCGTCCGAGGAGGGCTTGAGTCCCGGGCTGGAGCACGCCGAGCGCCTATCCTGATGACACGAGCACCGGGGTCGCGAGCACCGGCGCTCGTTTGGCGCCAAAGCGCTTCGTGCAGGGCCCGAGTGGACAAGGGGTGTCAAGTGACCGAGGGATCCGAAGGGGTACAGCTCGACCTGACCCGCGTGCTCGCAACGGCTTCCATCCGGATGGCGTTCCAACCGATCGTCAGTTTGAAGACCCGTGACTCGATCGGCTTCGAGGCCCTTGCCCGCTTTCCCGACGAGGCGGTCGTGTCGCCAAAGGCGTGGTTCGACGCGGCACGCGTTGAGGGGCGCACGAGCGAGCTCGAGATGCTCGCCGCACGAGCTGCGCTCGGCCACCTCGACGAGCTTCCGAGAGACGTCTTCGTCGCCCTCAACGTCTCACCGACCACCGCCTCCTCGCCCGAGCTGCAGGAGCTGCTCGAGCCCTCGGCCGAGCGGGTGGTCCTCGAGATCAAAGAAGGCGAGACGGCAACCGACGGCGCCCTCTTCACCGAACGGGTCGCGGAGCTCCGGGAGAGAGGGGTACGTATCGCCGTCGACGACGCCGGGCTCGCCGACGTCAGCCTGCGCTACACGCTCGACGTGCGACCCGACATCATCAAGCTCGACACGGACGTCACCCGCGGAGTGGATCTCGAGCCTGTCAAGCAGGCGATCGTCATGGCGTTCAGCTCGGTGGCCGCCCAGACGGGGGCGCTGAGCCTCGCAGAGGGCATCGAGACGGAACAGGAGCTGAAGATGCTCCTGTCGCTCGACGTCGAGGCAGGGCAGGGCTATCTCCTCGGACGACCGGCCTACCTCGGTTGAGCAGCTGAGATGGCTCTCGGTCCCTTCGCGTCCGCCACGGAGATCGCCGCCCAAGTTCGTGCGGGCTCGCTCGACCCGAGGGAGGTCGTGCGAAGCGCCCTCGATCGGATAGCCGCCCTCGATGGCGAGCTGAACGCCTTCACGGTCGTGCTCGAAGAGGCCGCTCTGGCCGACGCCTCGGGACTCGGTGAAAAGCGTCTCGCCGGGCCGCTCGCCGGCGTCCCGCTCGCCGTGAAGGACCACGTCTGGCTGGCGGGCGCTCCGGCGACGAACGGCTCTCGTGCCTTGAGGGACTTCGTCCCCGATCTCGACTGTGTCGCCGTCGCGAGACTGCGCGAAGCGGGTGCTGTGGTCGTCGGCAAGACGAACAACCCGGAGTTCTGCTACCGGGGAGACACCAACTCTCCCGTCTACGGGCTGACGCGCAACCCCTACGACCTCT
>JASHRK010000234.1 GCA_030037405.1 Acidimicrobiales bacterium
TCGCAGTCGATGGGGATCACCGTGCTCGTTTGACGGTCTCAAGATGTTGGGTACGGAGGTCGGGTCCACGCGGCGCAGGCTCCACATCTCCCGCGAGCACGCCGAAGGACACCTCGATCGCGGCAAGGTCCGCCGCGAGGTCGTTGTCGGCGGCGTCGAGCCCGCGGTCGATCGGGCGCATGAAGGGCGTGACAGTCCCGGCGAGGTATCGCTCGTTGGATACCTGACGCGCTTGCGTGGGCATACGGGGCAGGTGGCCGCTGGCGAGAACGTGCGAGTGATCTGTGCGACGTGCCGTTCTGACACGCAAAACCCGGCCGCTCCTCGTCCGGGGAGGGGCCGAACTCACGTCCGGGGGCTCAGAGCCTCCGGCTACGTACATTTGCCACTTCCGAGGGCTCAACGCTTCCCGCGGTGTTGCGCACGGATGCCCGGCGTGCCCGCGTCGAGAGACCCGCGTCCCGGGAGGAACCCCATGAACGGGGACTCCCGCAGACGTGGCTCTGCTGGATGCTTTGATGAAAGTTGACCGCCACCAGCTCGGCTGCCCACAGTCGGCGGCAGTTCGCCACAGACGGCGGATTGCCGAAGTACCTGCCGAACAGCGTCCCACAGTGCACAACAGTCGGAACGCCAGAAACCCTCAATCATCAGTGCGATCGAGCACCAGGCAGCAACCTCGCCGTCTACGAACGCGAGAACTCCTGGGGCGACCGATTGAAGCCGCCCTCCGATGTCTTGAGACATCACAGGGGAGCGGATGGATGGATGGTTGGAGCGGGCGACGGGAATCGAACCCGCATAGCCAGCTTGGAAGGCTGGAACTCTGCCATTGAGCTACGCCCGCTTGCCCCGTCGAGCCTAGTTCCGGATCTGCGGGTTCCTCACGGTCCCGACGACCCCACGATCCTCACGACCAGGCGAGATGTCTCTCGACGGCAGCGAGCCACTCCGCAGCGTGCGTCAGGTGTGGGCAATGGTACGCCCCGTCGACGATCACGAGCTTGCTCCCGTCGATGCTGGCGGCGATCCCCGGTGCCCGAGTGGCGAAGACCGGGTCGCTCGCGCCCGCAAGCACCGTGGTGGGGCATCGGATCTCACGAAGGCGGGGGAGGAGCGATCGCCTGCCCATGTCGAGGAGCTCCGATCCGAGCGCCTTCAGAGCGAACGGGTCGAAGGCGGCGTCGAGCTCAGCCTTCGTTCGCCGCCACTCGACGGGAGTTCGCTCGTCGATGAGGTCGTCCTCCGGTCCCCTCGACCTCGGGACGTCGGGCAGCCCGGAGCTCGGGTCGTAGGTGGCGAGAAAGGACCGCATGAACTCGGCGTCGCCGGAGCTCTCGTCGATCATGGCGTCGGCGCTCGTGTCCATGAGGATCACGGACCGTACGAGATCAGGGCGGCAGAGGAGCACATCGAGCACCACTCTCCCGCCCATCGAATGGCCGAGGAGGTCGACGGGGGCGTCGGCGACGTGCTCCAGCCACGCAATAAGGTCTTGGGCGAGGAGCTCGAGGGAGTAGGCGTCAAGCCGCCCTAGCTTGGCGGAGCGCCCATGTCCCCTGTGGTCGAGAGCGAGAACCTGGCGGTGCTCGGCGAGGGCGGGCATGGCGAGGAGAAAGTCATGTGACGATCCGGAGAAGCCATGACAAAGCACGAACTGCGCTCCGCGTCCCGTCTCGCCGATCCTGTCCCAGGCGAGCTTCGCATCGTTGATCTCGGATACCTGCACCTGTCTCAGGCTAGACGGTGCCCGAACCTAGGGGTTGAAGAAGACGTAGTTCTGAGGTGTATATATCACCAAACAAAGACATAGCAGCCCCGCGAAGAGAATTACGAGGGGAATAATCCATCGCCGGGAGAGAAATGCACCGAGAGCGAGGACACAAGGAAACATGGCGTAGATCATGCGGGGTGTGAGCCAGGTGCCCGTGTCAAACAGGATTGTAGCAAGGACAACCAGACAGAAGATGACCCATTCCGAGGGTGCGCGCAACTTGAGAAGGGCGACGAATCCTGCGATCAGCCCGAGACAGCATACCGCTGCTACTATGCTCGACTCAACCGTGACATGAAATATCCAAAACATGCCTCGGCGGAGCGATACACCGACGTGTGAGTGCCAGTCGATGCTCTCGACTCGAAACCATATGAGCGGCGAGCCTGTGTGCATCCACAGGAAGCTGAAGTATCCCGCGATGCCAGTGAGGCAAAGCACCAGGGTCAGAGTCGCTCGCGGTTGCCGTTGCACGACCACCGTCCAGAGGGCGATAGCCAGGAGAGGAACGACGACGAGCGAGAATGTCGCGGTCGCCAGGCCTGCTGCAAGGCCTGCTGTCAAGAACCGTCGGCGCCTCAACTCGAGAAGAGAGGCGGCAGCGAACGCCAGACCAAGAGGGTCGGCGTACGGTAGCCCTGCAACAACGGAACCCGGGAACACAGCAAGTAGCACCGCCGCCTGAACTGCTCGCTCATATTCCCACAAGGAGCTGGCAAGCCTCGCTCCGAAGGAGACGAGAAGGGCTCCGCCGACCCAGCTCAATACGATGGCAGCAGATTCCAGTGAGAGGGGTGTGATTCGGTGCAGGACTTTCGTAAGAAGAGGGTAGAGTGGAAAGAAGGCATCCGATCTCGCCCGATGCGGAGCGGAGCTGGATCGGTAGCCGCGATCGGCAATAGCGAGGTACCAGCGCGCATCCCAGGGGCGTAGGACGACGCTCCAGCCCAAATGATCGACGGCTGCTATGATCCGCGATGTTGCGAGCAGCAGAACTCGAGTTATTATGTATGCCGTCAGGCCGACCTTTGTCACTCTACCCGTCGACGGTGGGCGGGCCGGTGTCCGCGACGTGATGAGTGCCGTAGGGCGATCAGTAGCCAGCGCTATTGCGGTGTCGCCTACATTGCTCGGGGCTGTCTGCTGGTGCAGGGCCATGACGACCGGGTCAAGGAATACGGCGGGGCGACATAGGTGGCTGTTGTGCTACACCCCTGCAGTGGTCCGGGAGGCTCGTTTCTGGCAAAGATTCGCCCAAGATCTCCCCTCTGCCAATGACTGCGGGCTCGCGGTGGCAGGTCTGTGGACGAGAAGTGCCCAGGTCACCCTTCACAAGCCGGTCGCAGTGAGATGCCGGCAGGAGGCGCGCGCCACCCACGGACCCTCAGAGTTTGCTTAGAGTCGGCAGGAACGAAACCGCGAAGGGAGCGCACGGCATGCGGCTTCTCGTGGTCGAGGACGACGACAGGATCGCGATACCTCTGACTGACGGGCTCCGACGAGAGGGCTACGAGATCGAGCGGGTGGTCACGGCGGGGGACGCTCTTGCCGCTGCGCCGGCGGACCTGGTCCTGCTCGACCTCGGTCTTCCCGATCGGGACGGTCAGGAGCTCTTCCGCGACCTTCGTGTCGCTTCCACCGTGCCGATCATCGTGATCACCGCGCGGGGAAGCGAGCGGGACAGGGTGACCGGACTCAACCTCGGTGCCGACGACTACGTCGTGAAGCCGTTCGGGTTCCAGGAGCTCGTGGCGAGGATCAAGGCGGTCCTCCGGCGTAGCGGACCGCGGCCACACGATGCCGCGTCGGTGCTGAGGATCAGGGTGCTCGAGATCGACCGGCGCACACGACTCGTGCGCTCGCACGGGGCGGCGCTCGCCCTCACGCCCAAGGAGTACGCCATCCTCGACTACCTGGCGCGCGACCCCGGGGCTGTCGTCACGCGCCAGGAGCTGCTCGAGAAGGTGTGGGGGCCGCATTGGTACGGCACCACCAAGATGATCGACGTGCACGTGGCTTCTCTCCGCAAGAAGGTGGGTGATCCCGAGCTCATCGAGACGGTGAGAGGCATAGGGTTCAGATTGGTGGCCGGGGAGTGAGGGCCCGACTGCTGGCCGGGTTCCTCGTCTTCGCCGTCGCGGTCACCGCCTGCCTCGAGATACCGCTCGGCATCAGCATGCAGGCACATCAGCGTGCCGCGGTCTTGCACGGTCTCGAGCGAGACGGTGCCTCGCTCTCGGTGCTCCTTGCCGACGCCCTCGACCACGGAGAGCGCAACCGTGCCGCCGAGCTTGCCGCGCGGTACGCCCGCGCGACCGGCCGGGACGTGGCGGTCATCCGCGCCGGCCGGGTGTTCGTGGCGAGCGGTTTCGCCGCTCGCCACGAGGCGACCGATTCAGCCCTCCGGCTCGTGCTGGAGGTGGCACGCCTGCGTCGGGTCTCGGGTGAGACCTCGGCGCGCGGCTCCGCAGGCTCACAGTTCTACGTAGCGCTACCGCTTCCGCGATATGGCGGTACGCACGGACGTATCGCCGATGCCCGCGTGCTTCTCATGACGCTTCCGGCGAGCTTCATCGGAACGGAGATCCGCAAGGACTGGCTCCTTCTTGCGCTGTTCGGACTTGGTGTGCTGATCGTGGCCACGGCGCTCGGGCTCGTCATCTCGGGGTCGCTCATCCGTCCTCTAAGGCGGATCGAGTCGGCCGTCTACGACATCGGCGGCGGATCGCTCCACAGCCGAGCTCCGACCGACAACGGGCCGCCCGAGCTCCGTCGCCTTGCTCGAACCGTCAACTCGACAGCCGCAAGGCTGACCGGGCTCCTCGAAGCCCAGCAGAGCTTCGTCGCCGATGCCTCGCATCAGCTGCGGACTCCCCTCACGGCCCTCAAGCTGCGCCTCGAGAACCTCGAGCGCAGCAACGGGCGGGACGAGGCCGCGGACCTCGCCTCAGCACTCGGCGAGGTGTCCCGGCTCTGCCGCGTCGTGGAAGCGCTCCTCGCCCTCGCCCGGAGCGAAGGCGAGCACCCTGTGCTCGTTGCCATCGACGTCGGAGCCGTGGTGCAAGAACGGCTCCACGCTTGGGAGCCCTTTGCCGAGGAGCAGCACCTGACCCTGACGGCATCTGTCCGGCCGGAGTGGAGCGCACTCAAGGTCCTAGCCTCCCCCGAGGCACTCGAGCAGGTCTTGGACAACCTCCTCGCCAACGCTTTCGAGGCGACCCCTCAGGGCGGAGCGGTCCAGATCCTCGCCCAGCCCGCGGACCAGTTCGTCGAGATCCACGTCCTCGACTCCGGTCCGGGCCTGGAGGCTATCGAGCGCGAGCGCGCATTCGACCGCTTCTGGCGCGGGCGCACTGCCGGGCCGGACGGCTCTGGGCTTGGTCTTGCCATCGTCGATCAGCTCGTGCGTCTGTCGGGGGGGTCTGCCGAGCTGCGAGAGGCTGCGGGCGGCGGACTCGACGCCATGGTCCGCCTACCGACCGCCTGACCAGCACGCGTCAACGTCACAATCTTGACAGTATCTTTACCGACTCTGCCCACGCTAGCTCCTGGTGTGGTGCGACACTTCGCTGTGACAATCTCGAAACCTATGGGACCTGGCAGCGAGCCGCTGATGGGTACCTAACGGAGGATGGAGGAGCAGAGTCATATGCGCAGATATCTTGGCAAGGGTGCGGTGGCAGTAGCAATGACCGCGGGCTCGCTCGGTATCTTTGCCGGAGTGGCAGTTTCATCGGCAGGCGCCGCCGCTCGAGTGCCGGCTGTGGTAGCCAAGACTTCGACATGGACTGGAACAGTCGACACCGTCGACTCGAAGAAGGACACCTTCACGATGACTGTGGCGAAGAAGTACCGGGTCGACTACAGCTCGTCAACTAAGTGGACAAAGGGAAGCGCCACAGATCTCAAGAAGGGTGCCAAGGCGACCGTCACGGGCACATTGAGCAAGGTGACGATCAAAGCAACCAGCATCAGTATCTGAGAACGCACATCCGAACCCTTGCTCGTCGGCATCGTGCCTGCAAGGAGATGCTACCGTCTCCTTAGGATCATCTTCCAGCCTGGCGGGTCGATGTTGAAGACGAAGAGCTGTCCAGGAGGAGCCGCGTCGAACGCCGTCACTTCGGCGCCCCAGTTGATGTGGGGTAGAGGCGGGTAGCGCCAGTCTTCCCTTACGGCGAACGACCCCGCTGTGACGAGGAGCAAGAGTCCTACCACGACGCTCTTCCGGGACTGAGAGCGGCTCGCCAGCCACACGATGTCGACGAGCAGGGCAAGGGTGGCGAAAAACCAGTAGCGAATCTCAGGCGCAGAGGCGAGGACGAACCACTGCGGCTTCGTGATGCTGGCGACAGGGGTGAGCATCGAAGCGGCAAGCACCATGCCGGCGAAGATGTTGAACAGGCGAAGCTCGAGCGTCCCGGTGACCATCGCGGCGGCGACGAGAGCCGTTCCGGCACAGAGGAGCAACACCGAGATCGGCAGCATCTCGTGGGACAGCACGGTCGAGAGGGTGCTTCGCCCGAGAAGGGATCCACCCACGACCTGACCACCGAGGATCTCGACGAATCTCGGTATGGTTGCACCCAGGCCGCCGTAACGGCCCCGATCCGAGGTTGCCAGCTCTGTCAACTGTATCGCTGCTGTCACGCAGATGCCTATGAGCAGCCATATCGTCCACCTTTTGCGTCGAGCGAGGTACATGACGACCGCTATCGGCAACAAGGCTATGCAGAAGGGCCCTGTCAGCCCCGAGATTGCGATGATGGCAAGATCGTAGGCCCGCCACCACCAGGTGGTAGCGGGAGTGGCGAGCACCACGAGCACAGCGAGAAGCGCGAGATGCCACTGGGCGTTCGTCAGATTGGCGTTGACTTCCCGGGAGTTCGGCAACGCGAGATAGATCACCGCCAACAGCAGGCGAATGCTACGCCGCGGAACTGCTGTAGCCATGCGACGGCTGATGATGAATGCTGCCGGAAGAACTTGAACAAACACTGCGGCCACTACGAAGAACTTCGGCAGGTGCTCGAGCGGAACGAGCAGGCCTACGTCAGCTATCAAGCGGGGAAACGTCTGCAGGTAGCCGGTATGTGGAACGTCTAACGGGTGGAGCCAACCGTGGTTGTAGGCATCACTGAACCAGACCTGACCGTCTTCGGCGTACAACTCCGGGCGAAGCAAAGCTTCCGGGCTGCGGGCAAGACAGGTCAGACCACCGAGGAGAAGCAACAGTGGTGGCAGCAGCCGGTCCTGCCACTTCTGTGCGGGTGAGCTTAGCTCTTGCTCGGGCGTGCCATCACTGTCTCGTTCTGTAGGCACGGTACCCAATGACCCGGCACTCCCACCCCAATGTGACTGGCGGAGATCGACGAATGAGCTGACGCAGACGTGCGTGTCTTTACCCTCGGCCACCTGACGCGGCGCGTGATGACGAGGCTCTCTGAGTGTTGCATCGTGAGGTCAAGCTGGGAGCGCAATACGGGTAAAGATTGCGCAAAGACTCGTGCCGTCCCCGGCGGTGCTGGCTGGCCCGTGGCGCCGATCGAGGGATGCCTCTCTCAGTACCCGGAGGCAGGGTCGACGAGACCGAGCAACGGCTCGCCCTCGCGAAAGCGTCTTGCGTTCTCCTCGACGAGGTCGCGGAGCGGGCGCGCACCGAGCTCCGCCGTGTTGGCGGCGTGCGGCGTGATGATGGCGTTGTCGAGGTCCCACAGAGGGTGGTCGGAGGGGAGCGGCTCGGGGTCGGTGACGTCCAGAGCAGCTCCGCCGATGGAGCCGGTCCGGAGAGCCTGGCAGAGGTCGTCGGTGATCACTATCTGGCCCCTTGCTACGTTCACGAGCCAGGCGTCGGTCTTCATAGTCTCAAGAAACCTCGCGTCGACGAGCCCCTTGGTCTCGGCAGTGAGAGGGAGGGCGAGCACGACGGCGTCAGCCCCTCGCACCGCCTGGGGAGTCTCCACGGCCAGGAGGCTGGTGGCTCCCGGGACGGGCGCACCCGAGCGCGAGACGACGGTGAGGGAGGCGCCGAGGGGGGCGAGCATCGAAGAGAGGGAGCGGCCGATGCCGCCGCCGCCGAGGATGGTGACGGAGGCGCCCTCGAGCGTGCGCGCCTCGAAGGGTGTCCAGCGACCTGCGGCCACGAAACGATCGATCCTCCGGAACCCGGCGATGAGCAGCCCGAGCGCGAACTCCGCGACGCACGGGCCGTAGACCTCCTTCGCACAGGTCCAGACGCGCCCGTCGTCCATGAAGTCGACGAAGTCCTCGACGCCGGCCCAGGGGAGCTGCACCCATCGCAGCCGCGGCGCCCCCGCGAGCACGTCGGCGAGCCCATCGGGGACGGGCGTCCGCCAGATGAGGGCGTCAGCTTCCGACGGGTCGTTCGTGACGCCTAGGCCGGCGCGGCGCACGGCGGAGACTAGAGGGTCGCCCTGATCGCTCGACTCGGCGTGCTCGGGCAGTACGGCCACCTTGGGCAGGCCCGTCGACGCCACCTGTGGCTCGCTCATCTGTGGCTCGCTCATCTGTGGCCCGGCTTCCAGCGGAAGTGGACGAACAAGCGTCCCCAGTTCCTCGAGTCTTTCTCCACCCGGTGGTAGAGCGGCTTGACGTCGTCCTGGTCGAGGAAGCGGAGAACGTGCTTCTTGAGCTGACCCGATCCCTTGCCCGGGATGATCTCGACCACGCTCGCCTTCTTCCTCACTGCCTCGTCCATCACGTCACGCAGCGCCGCATCGATGTCCCTCCCCTTGTTGTAGATGTCGTGGAGGTCGAGTTTGAGCTTCATCCTCAGTGACCGGCAAGCCTCGAGACAGGCTGGACGACATCGCGAAAGGGCACCGTGCACCGAGCGTAACCGACGGCTGCGCAGGCGAGCCCATCCTTCCGGTGGAGCGGGCGGAGGGAGAGCCCGTAGGCTCTGGTTCCCTTGACCATCTCGCCCCCGCCCGGTGACCGATGAAGCCGGTGTGGATCGACGGCTCGACGCTCAGAGCGCTGCTCCCTGTTGCCGCTGCCGTGGCCGCTCTCCGGGCAATGTTTGCCGAGGTCGGCGACGCTGTTGTCCCGCCACGCGGGCACTGTGGCAACGAGCTCGGAGAGCTGCTCACGATGCCGGCGATGGTGCGAGACGCCGCCGGCGCCAAGGTGGTGACGGTGCTGTCGCCGACGCGAGCCGGGAGAGGGACACTCGTAAAGGGCGTCTACGTCCTCTTCGACGACGCCCTGGCGCCCGTGGCGCTCTTCGACGCGGCGGGCCTGACGGCTCTCCGCACTGCCGCCGTCTCGGCGCTCGCGACGGATCTCCTGGCACGTCCCGAGGCGTCGAGGCTCGTGGTCTTCGGCGCAGGGGTGCAGGCTGAGGCACACGCGGAGGCGATGTGCGCGGTCCGAGGCGTCACAGAAGTCGTCGTGGTAGGCCGCGACCGCCACCGGGCCGCCGAGCTCGTCGAGAGACTCGTCGTCAAGGGACTCGCCGCCCGGACAGGCAGCCCTGGGGAGGTGACCCATGCCGACATCGTCTGTACGTGTACGACCAGCTCGGAGCCGGTCTTTGACGGCGCCGTGCTCGCAGACGGCGCCCATGTCAACGCCGTCGGCTCGTACCGTCCGCAAGCTCGGGAGCTCGACGACACCTCTGTGCGCCGCGCCCGGATCGTCGTGGAGGCAAGAGACGCCGCCCTGACCGAGGCAGGCGACCTCGTGGTCCCCATCAGCCGGCACGCGTTGACTCCAGACGACATCGTCGCCGATCTTCGTGAGGTCGTCACGGGCAAGCAGGTACGACGTTCGAGCGACGACGTGACCGTCTTCAAGTCGGTCGGCCTCGCCATCGAAGATCTCGCCGTCGCCAGGGAAGCCGTGGTGAGGATGGGACCATGAGCGAGAGGAGGGTCGTGCGGACTGCCGATGTCGTCGTGGTGGGCGCCGGCGCCGTCGGGGCGAGCGCGGCCTATCACCTTGCTGCCGCCGGTGCCGGCAGAGTGCTCGTCGTCGAGCGGGAGGCGACAGTTGGAACCGGCTCGACCGGGCGGTGCGCCGGAGGCTTCAGGCACCAGTTCTCGAGCGCCGTCAACATCGCGCTGTCACAGGCGAGCATCCCCATGATCAAGGCTTTCAGCGAGACGCACGACCTACCGCTCGAGGTCTCGACGGACGGCTACCTCTTCCTGGTGCGCGACGAGGAGACGTGGCAGGAGTACCTGACGGCCGCCGGCCTGCAGCGCCGGATGGGCGTCGACGTGCGGCTCCTCTCGACGGCCGAGGTGACAGACCTCGTGCCGGGTTTGCGAGTGGACGACGTCGTCGGAGCTACCTACTGCCCCGACGACGGCATCGCCGACCCCGCCGGCCTTACCCAGGGCTACATCGGGGCCGCCAGGCGTCGGGGGGTCGAAGTCGCCCTCGGCACGGCGGCCGTCGAGCTGCTCACGAGGAGGGGGAGGATCGTCGGCTTGCGTACCACTGCGGGCGACGTCGGCACCGAGACGATCGTCAACGCCACCGGGCCTTGGGCGGCCGATCTCGCCCTGACGGCGGGCGTGGAGGTGCCGGTGTGGCCGCTCGGCCGCAGGGTCGTGGTGACCGGGCCCTTCCGCGGCGCCCCGGAGCGGAGGACGCTCGTGGTCGACGCCGGCACGGGTTTCTACTTTCACAGGGAGGGGCCGGGGGTGCTCATGGGCATGGGGGCGAGAGACGAGCGGCCCGGCTTCGCCTTCGGTGACGGCTTCGCGTTCGGCGGGACCGCCACCCCAGACGACCGTTTCCTGAGCGAGGAGCTGATACCCGTTGCCGTGAGCGTGCTCCCGGAGCTGGAGGGTGCCTCCGTGGCGCATCAATGGATCGGTTACTACGAGATGACCCCCGACGCCCACCCCGTGCTCGGCCCTGTCGCCGGCGTGCCTGGGCTCTTTCTCGCTAACGGGTTCTCAGGGCACGGTTTCCAGCACGCGCCTATCGTCGGGAAGCTGCTCGCCGAGTGGATCTGCGATGGCGCCGCCCGCTCGGTCGACGTGTCGGCCCTCGGGCTCGAGCGCTTTGCCGAGGGGAAGCCGCTCAGGGAGGCGAGGGTCGTCTGAGATGAGGGGGACCGGTGGCGAGGGCGGGAGCGGCAAGTATCATCCGCAATGTGAGTGATGCCATGCGCAATACGCATCGCAATGCGCATGGCAGCGAGCGGGAACGCGAGCGCAAGCGGCCACCTGGCGTGCAGGCGCTGGAGCGTGCGTGCCGCCTCCTCATCCAGGTGATCTCCACAGACGAGCCTCTCTCCGTCGGCCAGCTCGCCCGTGCGACCGGACTGCACCAGAGCACCACTTCGAGGCTCCTCGCCTCGCTCGAGCGTTACGAGCTGGTCGAGCGGGAGCGACCGCGGGGCCGCGTTCGCATCGGTCCCGCCCTCACCGGCTTCTCCCAGAACCGTCTTTCGCGGCCCGCCCTCCTCAAGGCTGGCCGGCCGATCCTCGACGAGCTCGCTCTCCGGACGGGCGAGACCATCAACCTTGCCGTGCCACTGCCTCATGGTGTCGACCACATCGCACAGGTAGACGCCCCCCATGTCCTCGTCACCACCAACTGGGTGGGACGGCCCGTTCCCCTCCACTGCTCTTCGATCGGCAAGCTCTTCCTCGCCTTCGGTGCCGTCGAGCTGGACGGCGAAGAGCTCGACCGCTACACACCGGCGACGATCACAGACCGCGACCGGCTGGCGGCGGAGCTTGCCGTCATCCGGCGGCGTGGCTTCGCGACGCTCATGGACGAGCTCGAGCCGGGCCTGCGCGCTGTCGCCGTGCCCGTCAGAGCCGGGGACGGCAGGGTCGTGGCGGCGCTCGCCCTTTCCGGCCCCTCGGTTCGCCTCCCGAGAAGGCGCCTCCACGCCTACGTCGAGGATCTCGTGCGGGCCGCCTCCCTCCTCGGCTCACAACTGCCGGCGCAGCCGTGACTCGTTACCTCGTACGTCGCACCATCACGGCCGCTCTCGTCGTGCTCATCGTGATGACGTTCCTGGCGCTCGTCGTCCACGTCATACCCGGCAACATCGTCACGACCCTGCTCGGCGCCCATGCGAGCCCAGCCCTCATTCGTCAGGCCAACGCCCAGATGGGCCTCGATCACTCGATCCCCATGCAGGTCGTGCTCTTCATCGGGCATGCCTTCGAGGGCAACCTCGGCACCGACTGGGTCACGCACAGGCCCGTCACGAGCCTCATCTTCACGGCGCTTCCCGAGACGGTCGTCCTCGCCTTCTCGGGGATGTTCCTCGCAGTCCTGATAGGTCTCCCGCTCGGGGTCATCGCCGCAGTCCGACCCGGTGGCCTGCTCGACAAGACCATCGGCGTCGTGTCCGTCTCCCTCATCACGATGCCCTCGTACGTGTCTGGCCTTCTTCTCATCCTGATCTTCGGGGTGAAGCTCAGACTCCTCCCCGTCATCGGCTCGGGGACGCCGGGCAATCCGATAGACGACCTCGCCCACCTCGTCCTACCGGCTGTGGCGCTTGCGATCGCCTGGATCGGATATCTCGCCCGGCTCACGCGGAGCAACATGCTCGAGGTCTTGACGGCCAACTACGTCCGCACGGTGCGAGCCTTCGGAGTGCGCAAGGGGAAGATCTTCTACAAGTACGCCCTGAGAAACGCGGCCGCTCCCGTAGTCGCTGTTCTCGGCGTCGGTCTCGGCAACCTCCTCGGGGGGGCGATCTTCATCGAGGTCATCTTCAGCCGTCCCGGTCTCGGGACGCTCCTCTACAGCTCGATAGAGACTCGCAACTACCCCGTGGTACAGGGGTGCGTTCTCGTCATCGCCCTCATGCTGATCTGCGCCAACTTCCTCGCCGACATCTCCTACCGGCTCATCGACCGGCGGATCCAGTTCGGTCGAACGGCCGCGGCGACGTGAGGAGCGACTGATGGCTACCGTCAGCACCCTAGGGATCGAGGACCTCGAGGCTCCTCCCAGCCGGAAGGCATCGGCCGCGAGCGGGCTCATGGCGATCCTGCGAAGCCCGGGGGGTCTTATCGGTTCTGCCATCACTCTCGGCTTCGTCGTCGTGGCCGTCTTCGCGCCCCTCATCGCTCCCTACTCGTACTCCCAGATAGATCTCACGCACATCCTCCAGGGTCCTTCCGCCGCCCACCTCCTTGGCACGGACCAGCTCGGCCGCGACCTTCTCTCCAGGCTCATCTTCGGAACCCGCATCGAGGCGATCGTCGCCTTCCCGGCGGTCGGGGCGGCCCTCGTCGTCGGTCTCGTGCTCGGCCTTCTCGGCGGCTACGTCGGCGGCATCGTGGACAACGTCGTCGTCCTCCTCATGGACTCGGTCCAGTCCTTCCCTGCGGTGGTGCTCGCCCTCGCGCTCCTCGCCCTCGTCGGCCAGTCGCTGCGCAACCTCGTCATCGTCATCGCCCTCGCCTTCATGCCGAACTACGCCCGTGTCAGCCGAGCCCTCGTCCTTTCGGTGAAGGAGAACCAGTTCATCCAAGCCGAGCGCGTGCTCGGTGCCGGCCGGCTCCGGATCATGCTGCGCCACCTGACACCGAACATCGTGGCTCCCCTCTTCATCCTCATGGCGATGGACATACCGAGCGCGATCGCGACGGAGGCAGGGCTGTCGTTTCTCGGCCTCGGCGTGCGACCTCCGGCCCCTTCATGGGGCTCGATCCTCGCCGACGGCTTCGACTACATCTACCAGGCGCCCTGGGCGGTCCTCTTCGCCTCGTTGGCGCTGGCGGTGACGACCGTCGGGTTCATGTTGCTCGGTGAGGCGCTGCGCGACACTCTCGACCCGCGCCTTCGGGGGGTGGCAGGTTGGAGGGCGTGAGCGCCCGGGCCGACGAGGCCGTCCTCTCCGTCGAAGGGCTCGAGGTCGAGTACCGCACGAGCGGTGCTACCCACCGAGTCCTTCCCGGCGTCGACCTGACGCTCGAGAAGGCCGAGGTGCTTGGTCTCGTGGGCGAGTCGGGCTCGGGCAAGAGCACCCTGGCGGCGGCGATCCTGCGGCTCCTGCCACCGAACGGTGCCATCGTCGGCGGTCGTGTCGTCCTGGCGGGCGACATCGAGGTGTCCAGGCTCGGCACCGAAGCGCTGCGGCAGGTGCGGGGGACGGAGGTCGGGATGATCTTCCAGGACCCGCTTACCTGCCTCAACCCGACCTTTCGGGTGGGCTCGCAGATGGTCGACGTGCAGGCGGCCCATGCGGGCAGGCGACCGGGTAGAAACGAGCGCCGTCTCTACCGGCGCCGCGCCCTCGACCTTCTCGCCCAGGTGGGCCTCCCGGACGCGAGCCACGTCGCCGCCGCTTACCCGCACCAGCTCTCGGGTGGGATGCGCCAGCGCGTGATGATCGCCATGGCTCTCTCCCTCGATCCCAAGCTCCTCATAGCCGACGAGCCCACCTCGGCCCTCGACGTCACCCTCGAGGCGCAGATCATCGAGCTCCTGGCGCAGCTGCGGGAGAGCCGCCACATGTCGATCCTCTTCGTCACCCACGACCTCGGCGTGGTGTCACAGATATGCGACCGGGTCGCCGTCATGTACGCGGGCCAGATCGTCGAGGAGGGCCGCGTAGGAGACGTCTTCGCGGAACCGCAGCACCCCTACACCGAAGCGCTCCTCGAGGCGGTTCCCTCTCGCGCGTTGCGCGGCCGGCGTCTTGCCGTCATCCCGGGCCAGGTGGTGGCGGCGGGCTCTATGGTCACGGGCTGCCGTTTTGCCAACCGTTGCCGGGAGGCTCAGGAGATATGTCGCTCGAGCGAGCCTCCGCCGGTGCGCGTCGGCAAGAGCGAGAGCGTGAGGTGCCATCTACGGCCTCGCTCTCCCGGAGCAAGAGCCGACGACGAGGTGGCAGTCCACTGACACCAGACGAGCACGAGACGGCGGCCGCGGCGGGTCGCCCCGCCACCCTCGTGAACATCGAGGGGCTGAAAGTCGTCTTCTCCGGCCACGGGCGCCTCCGCTCTCTCGTGCGCTCCGGGGACGGCGTGCGAGCCGTGGACGGCATCGACCTCGTCGTGGGCGAGCACGAGATCGTCGGCGTCGTCGGCGAGTCCGGCTCGGGCAAGACGACGCTCGCCAACTCGCTCCTCCGTCTCGTGCCGGTCACGGAGGGCCGCATCGTCTTCCGGGGAGAGGACATAACGAGGAAGCGGGGACGGCAGCTGCGCCGCGTCCGGCGCCAGCTGCAGATGGTCTTCCAGGACCCCCACTCGAGCCTCGACCCGAGGATGCGCGTCGCCTCCTTGCTGAACGAGCCGTACGTCATCCACGACGTCCCGACGGCTGACCGTTACAGGGTCGCCGATCTCCTCTCGATGGTCGAGCTGCCGGCTCGCGTCGCCCGCCTATACGCCCACGAGCTGTCCGGGGGGCAGGCCCGCCGTGTCGGCATCGCCCGTGCCCTCGCCCTGAAGCCGGCGCTCATCGTCGCCGACGAGCCGACGGCAGGGCTCGACGTCTCGGCTGCGAGCGCCATCTTGAACCTCCTGCAGTCGCTTCGCGACGAGCACGGCACGGCCTATGTGATCATCACCCACGCCCTCAACGTCGTCGGCTATCTCGCCGACCGGATCTCCGTCATGTACCTCGGGCGCCTA
>JASHRK010000235.1 GCA_030037405.1 Acidimicrobiales bacterium
CCGGTAACCGGGCACTGGCGGCCGTCAACACCGCAAGCTTGATCTGCCTGGCGAACGGGACGCGGGCGGGCGTGATGCTGGCGCGCCGCCCGGAGCCTGCAGCCGCACCTCCCCGCTGGCACGAGATGACCGTCGACGAGGTCCTCGTCACCCTCGACACGAGACGAGAGGGACTGAGCGAGCAGGTCGCCCGCCACCGCCAGGTCCCGAGGAGACGGGACCTCTCCAACCCGCTCGTGCTCGGACGGAGCGTCCTCGAGGAGCTGGCCAATCCGCTGACTCCTGTCCTCGCCGGGGGCGCCGCCCTGTCCGCCGCCATCGGCTCGACGATCGATGCCGCCATCGTGCTCGGGGTCACCGGTCTCGGTGCTGCCGTTGGCGGGGTGCAGCGTTTCCGAGCTCAGGGAGTGATCTCGGCGTTGGAGATGCGGACGTCTCCCATGACCAGGGTCGTCCGCGAGGGCGTGGCGCAAGAGATCGACGCGAGCGAGCTCGTCTGTGGCGACATCGTCACCCTGGCGGCCGGTGACGCCGTGCCGGCAGACTGTCGGGTGATCGCCGCCGGCGACCTCGAAGTCGACGAGTCCTCTCTCACCGGGGAGTCGCTCTCGGTCACGAAGGATGCCTTGCCGGTGTTCGCTCCCGTCGTCGCCGACAGGACCTCGATGCTCTACGAGGGCACGACCGTCGCCGCCGGCCAGGCAACAGGTGCCGTCGTCGCCGTCGGGGCGGATACCGAGGCCAACTCGATCATGTACGCAGCGAAGCCTCCACCACCCGGGGGGGTCGAGGCGCGCCTCCGGGAGCTGACAGCCATCACCCTCCCCGTCGCTGCCGCCGGAGGCGCCGCTGTTCTCGGCGCAGGACTGCTGCGCGGCCAGCCGCTCGTGACCTCTCTCGGACCGGCCGTCAGCCTCGCCGTCGCCGCCATACCGGAGGGCCTGCCCATGCTTGCCACCGCCGCGCAGTTGGCGGCGGCGCGCCGGCTGTCGGCACGGGACACCATCGTGCGCAACCCCCGTGCCCTCGAGGCCCTCGGCCGTGTAGACGTCCTTTGCTCGGACAAGACCGGCACGCTGACAGAAGGCCGGATCTCACTGCAGGCAGTGGCCGTCAATGGCAAGGCGATGCCGCTCGAGGACGCGGGCGTCCTGGAGCGCCGAGTCGTGACCGCTGCGCTGAGGGCCAGCCCCGCCTGCGTCGACGACCACCCTCTTCCCCACATGACCGACGAAGCTGTCGTGCGCGGCGCCCACCGCATCGGCATTGCTGACGAAGCCGCCTCAGACGGGTGGGAACGAGTCGACGATCTGCCCTTCGAGTCGAACCGAGGCTTCCATGCCACCCTCGGCCGTGTCCTCGACGGCTATGCCGTGACCGTCAAAGGAGCGCCCGAGGAGCTCCTCGGGCGCTGCGGACGGCGCCTCATGCGCAGTGGACGTCTCGTCGCCCTCGACCATGCCGGCAGGCGGCGAGTGACGGCGGCCGTCGACTCCATCGCCCGCCAGGGGATGCGGGTGCTCGGCGTAGCCGAGCGCAGGTTCGAAGGAGACCTGGCGCGGGAAGAGGTCTCCGACGAGATGGTCACCGACCTCGATCTCCTCGGCCTCATCGCCTTGGCAGACCCGGTACGAGCGACGGCGGCCGAAGCGGTTCACGGCATCCAGGCCGCCGGCGTGCACGTCGTCATGGTGACGGGGGACCACCCGAGCACGGCCTCGGGCATCGCCGCCGAGCTCGGCATCCTGAACGGCGGCTCGGCACTCAACGGAGCCGAGCTCGCCGCCATGACGGACCACGCCCTCGACGAGCGCCTGCCCGATATCTCTGTCTTCGCCCGCGTGACTCCGGCCGACAAGGTCCGGATCGTGGCTGCCTACCAGCGGGCCGGGAAGACCGTCGCCATGACCGGTGACGGCGCCAACGACGCCCCTGCCATCCGGCTGGCGGACGTCGGGCTGGCGATCGGGCAGCGCTGCACCCCATCGGCACGCGACGCGGCCGACGTCGTCATCGCCGACGATCGCATCGAGACGATCGTCCATGCCATCGTCGAGGGCCGGGCTCTCTGGATGGCCGTCCGCGACGCTCTCGGCATCCTGCTCGGCGGCAACATCGGCGAGATCATGTTCACGGCCGGGACGGCGATCGTGACAGGACGCTCGGCCTTGAACGTCCGCCAGATCCTCCTCGTGAACCTGCTCACCGACGTCGTCCCGGCGCTCACGATCGCCGTCAGGCCGCCCGCCAACGTCTCACCCGAGCAGCTGGCGGCAGAGGGGCCCGAGCTCTCGCTCGCCGGCCCTCTTATGAAAGCAATCGGTCTTCGGGCGGTGACGACCGCAGCCGGGGCGGGCATGGCTTACACCGTGGCCTCGCTGACAGGGCTACCCGACAGGGCGAGCACGACTGCGCTCGTGGCCCTCGTCGGCACGCAGCTTGGCCAGACCGTCGCATCGAGCTACAGGCATCCGACGACAGTGGTGGCGGCGTGCGCCTCTGCCGCCGTCCTCGCCGGCGTCGTGCAGACCCCAGGAGTGAGCGAATTGTTCGGCTGCACACCGCTTGGACCCGTGGCGTGGGCAACGGCACTCGGCTCGGCGGCCATCGCCACGGCGGCGGGTGCGGTCCCGGGCAACTACTCGCGGCTGAGGGCAATCGGGGGCAACGCAGTCCCGGCGTCGCTGCTCCCTTCTATAGAGGCCGGTCTACTGACCTGACTGTGGCGCATCCGGTGCTCGTCGGCTCTCTCACGTGATAGTCAATGGCGATGGAGTTCGAAGAGGTGCTGAGGCGCCGCCGCATGGTGCGCCACTTCACGGTAGACCCGATCGACAAACTGGCGAGGGAGAGGATCGTCGCAGCCGGGCTGCGCGCCCCGTCGGCCGGCTACAGCCAGGGCTATGCCCTTATCGTCCTCGAGTCGGAGGCGGACAGGGAGAAGCTCTGGTCGATTCACAGCGAGACGACCGGGAGCGCCGGGTGGAGCCCCGAGGTGCGAGCCGGGATCGTGAAGGCGCCCCTCGTCATAGCCGTGCTTGCGTCGAAGGACGTCTACCTTGACCGCTACGCCCGGCCCGACAAGGGCTGGACGGACAGGGACGAGGAGCGCTGGCCTGTGCCGTATTGGTACGTGGACGCCGGCTGCGTTGCCGTCCTCCTTCTCCTCGCCGCCGTCGACGAGGGCCTCGGTGCGCTGCTCTTCGGGATCGTGCCAGAAGACATCCCATCGTTCCGCCGGGCCTTCGGGGTGCCGAGCTCCTACGACGTCGTCGGCTGCGTGGCTGTCGGGCACGAGGACCCGTCAGCAGAACGGCGCGACCTGCGCTCTCGCCGCCGGCCGCACGACGAGCTCGTCCACGTCGGCCACTGGTGAGACGGCGACTCATGGCGTGACAGGCGGTCCGCTCCTCGTTCAAGGAATGGGGCTCGACCCAGTCGAGCCTGACTGGCCACCGCTCGCTACGACCGAGGTGCGGCGCGTCCTCTCTCGCCTGGTTCCAGGCGGCGCCTCGGCGACGATCGAGTGGCGCAGCCCGAGGCCCTTCTCGGCTGCCGGGATAGTCAGGGTCCAAGATGCCGGCGACGAACGGCGCCTGTTCGTCAAGCGGCACCACCGGCGGGTGAGAGAGATGGGCGGGTTGGAGGAGGAGGGGTGTTTCTCGCGACATCTCGCTGCGCGAGGCGTTCCGGTGCCCGCGACTGTCGGCTCACCCCTCTCCGATGGCGAGTACCTCTACGAAGCACAAGACGTCCTCGCCGGTCACGATCTCTACCGGGACGCTCTCTCGTGGACGCCGTACGAGTCGGAGCGTCACGCCGCCGCCGCCGGGGTGGCGCTCGCCAGGCTACATCTCGCGAGCGCGGGCTACGAGGCGCCGGAGCGGGCGCCGGCACCGCTCCTTTCCTCGGCGGCGATCATCTCCTCGCCCGATCCGCTGGGCGCCGTTGCTCGCGTGGCGGATCGGCGACCAGGGCTCGCCGACTTCCTCGCCGCTCGCCGCTGGCGCGAAGAGGTGGGGGAGGCGTTGTCGGGGGTGCAGCGGCGTTTCTTGCCGTATGCCTCGGCGCTCGAGCCGCTCTGGGGGCACAACGACTGGCACCCTTCCAACCTGTTGTGGACTGGCGAGGGCGAGGATGCCGACGTCGCCGGAGTCATCGACTTCGGGCTGAGCAACCGGACGTCGGCCGTCTACGACCTTGCGACCGCCATCGAGCGCAGCGTCATCGGCTGGCTGGAGCCTGCCGAGGGCCGTCCCGTGCACGTCGAGCAGGCGAGGGCGCTTCTCTCCGGCTACTCGTCGGTCCGACCGCTCGGGGAGGGCGAGGCGGCGGCGCTTCCCTACCTTCTACCGATCGTGCACGTCGACTACGCCCTCTCGGAGATCGAGTACTTCCACTCGGTGGTCGGATCGAAGGAGAACGCCGAGCTCGCCTACGACGGCTACCTTCTCGGTCACCTCCGATGGTTCGCCACGCGAGACGGCTTGCGTCTTTGCGCCGAGCTCGAGAAGATGCTCGCCTGAGGAGAGCCGAGAGCCTCCCCGGTCGTGGTGGACGTGAGCGGCGGTTTCGTGATGGCGTAGGGAAATGGAGTTCCTCGTCGATGTCGAGATCACCTGGCCACCCGACGGCGACCCTGCCAAGCGGCAGCGCCTCGTCGAAGAAGAGGGGCGTCGGGCGCGTGAGCTTGCCGAGGCAGGCCATCTCGTTCGGATCTGGCGTGTCCCAGGCCGCTGGGCGAACGTCGGGCTCTGGTGGGCGGCCGACGCCACCGAGCTACACACCGCCCTCACCTCGCTGCCTCTCCATCCCTGGATGGACGTGACCGTCCGCCCCCTCGCCCAGCACCCCTCAGACCCGGGAACGGGGCCGTAGAGCGTTACGGCTCGGTCACGGCGCCGCGGTCTGCTCCGGTGACGAGCCGGGCGTACTTCGCGAGCGCCCCTGAGGCGTAGCGGGCGGGCCTCGCCTGCCAGAGGTCTCGCCGAGCATCCAGCTCGGCCTCGTCGACGAGGAGGTC
>JASHRK010000236.1 GCA_030037405.1 Acidimicrobiales bacterium
AACGTCCTTGCAGAGCACAACATGCCACCGCCCTCCATCGAGGGGAGGATGGGGACCGCCTTCAACGAGCTCGACCCTGACGGGGTGGTCGTCGTAGGCGGTGAGCAGTGGTCGGCCGTCTCGCTGAACGGGAAGATCGCCCCGGGCTCGAAGGTCCAGGTGATCAAGGCGGGTGCCGTGCGCCTCGAGGTGTGGGCCGAGAACAACCCGACGTTGGCTCCGCCTACGCCGGACGACGAAAGGACGTCACCGTGATAATCGGCATCGTCGTTGGAGTGGTCGTGCTCGTCGCCCTCATCGTCGTGATGAAGGGTGTCCGCATCGCACGGGAGTACCAGCGCCTGGTGCTCTTCCGCCTCGGGAGGGCGATCGGCACGCGAGGTCCGGGGCTCGTGTTCCTCAACCCGGCGACGGATCGGACGACGCTCGTCGACCTGCGCGAGCAGTACCTCGAAGTTCCCCACCAGACGGCCATCACGAAAGACAACGCGCCCATCTCGATCGACTTCATCATCTTCTACAAGGTCGTCGACCCCTCTCTCTCAGTCCTTGCCGTCGGGAACTTCGCCGGGGCGGCTCTCAACGTCGCCGCCACGACGCTCAGAGCAGTCGTGGGCGACATGCCGCTCGACGACGTCCTCTCCAAGCGGGAGGAGATGAACGCCGTCCTCCGGACTCGCCTCGACGAGGTGACGGAGCGTTGGGGAGTGAAGGTCACGAACGTCGAGGTCCGCGAGGTCAACCCCCCACCCGGGGTGCAGGAGGCGATGACCCGCCAGATGTCGGCAGAGCGCACGCGAAGGGCGCTCGTGACGGAGGCGGAGGGCCAGAAGGCGGCCGCCATCCTTGCCGCCGAAGGCCAGCAGCGAGCGCAGGTGACGCTTGCCGAAGGTCAGAAACAGGCCGTCGTGCTCTCCGCAGAGGGTGAACGGCAGGCGGCCTTGCTGAAGGCGAAGGGCTACTCAAGCGCCCTCGAGACGATCCTCCAGGTCGCGAGGACGATAGACGAGAACACGCTCGCCCTGCAGTACCTCGACACCCTGAAGCAGATGGGGACGTCACCTTCGACGACCTTCGTCGTCCCGATGGAGATCGGGAGCCTCTTGAACGGAGTTCGCGGGATGCTCGCCGCCCAGCAGGGGGCCACGAGCGCCCGCGCAGCCACGGCGGAGCTCACCGCGAAGGCTGAGGGGACACCGACGCAGGGGAAGTCGAACGGCGCCGAGCCCTCCGAGTAGCGCAGGCAACGGACCGGCGAGATGGCGACGAATGTCCTCGGTGGCGAGCTGCAGCCCTGCAGCTTCGACCCGCTCACAGGCTTCTACCGCGACGGTTGCTGCAACACCGGAGCCGAAGACCTAGGTGTCCACACGGTGTGCGTGGAGGTGACCGATCAGTTCCTCGACTTCTCGGCACGCGTTGGGAACGACCTGTCGACGCCTCGGCCAGAGCTTGGTTTCTCCGGGCTCAGGGCCGGCGACCAGTGGTGCCTCTGCGCCGCACGCTGGAAGGAGGCCTACGACGCCGGGATGGCGCCGAAGGTGCGGCTCGAGTCGACGCACCGGTCGACCCTCGAGTGGGTCTCCCTCGACGAGCTGAAGGCATTCGCCATCGATCCGCCCCGGACCTCGAGCGCTTGACGGCCAGCACGAGGGGCCGCTCCAGCTCGAGGAGAGCGTGGCAGAGGTAGCAAGGGAGGCTCGCACCGGGCCGGGGCACGCAATATTCCGGCTCCGGGAAGCTTAAGTTTACCAAGCGTTCAACTCAAGTTCAGAGCGCTTTCCTATGGTCTGTCACGTGACAGTAACGGAGAGCGGGTCGAGCCGCATTCTGCCGTCGAGGGAGTGGGCACCGGCGGCGACCCACGGGGAGGTGGCCGATCCTGCGATGCAGGCCGCGACGCTCACGATCGGCTTCGGCGCCCAGCCGGTGCTGTCCTCCATCGAGCTGCCGCTCGCCTGCCAGAGCATCACCGCCCTCGTCGGGCCCTCGGGCTCCGGCAAGACGACTTTCCTTCGTTCCCTCAACCGCATGAACGACAAGGTGCGACACTTCCGCCTCTCGGGCAGGGTGGAGCTCTACGGGCACGACATCTACGGACGGGGTGTCGACCCCCTTGTCGTCCGCAAACGGGTCGGGATGGTCTTCCAGCGCCCCAACCCCTTTCCGATGTCGATACGAGACAACGTCCTCGCCGGCGTGAAGGTGCACAAGGTCGCTCCCCGCTCGTCCTACCACGACCTCGCCGAGACCCACCTCGCCGAGGTCGGGCTCTGGTCTGCCGTGGCGGACCGCCTCTCCGACTCCCCCTACCGACTCTCAGGGGGCCAGCAACAACTGCTCTGCCTTGCCCGGGCGCTCGCAGTCTCTCCAGACGTGCTCCTCCTCGACGAGCCGACCTCTTCCCTCGACCCCGTCTCCACCGAGGCCGTCGAGGCCTTGCTCGTCCGGATGAAGGAGAGGGTGTCGATGGTGATCGTCACGCACAACCTTGCCCAGGCGCGCCGCATAGCCGACCGAACGGCGTTCTTCTACGAGGGGCGCCTCGTCGAGACCGGTCCGACCGAGGCCCTCTTCGAGTCGCCCAAGCGAAACGAGACAGCCCGATACCTGAACGGTCAATTCGGATGATCACCGACTGACGTCGCCCTCAGACAACCACCACCTCCAGCAACGACCAACGACCAAAAGGAGTGACCCTTCTATGACCACGCCCCCCAGAGGAGCCGTTCGCCGGTCGTCCGGCCCACGGCACAGCCGGGTGCTCGCCGTCGCCGTCTCATGCCTTGCGGCGGCCGCCCTCGCGGCGGGAGCAAGCGCCCTCTCCGCCTCGCCCACCGGCCATAACCAGAAGACCTTGGCGGCCAAGGCGTCCTCCCGGGCCGCCCGTGGCTTCCTCGCCGCCCGGTACTCGGACGTGAGGAAGAAGGCGGACTCGTACGTCGAGCTCACCGAGGACGGCTCCTCGCTCTTCTACCCGCTCTACAACGCCTGGGTGGCCGGTTACGCCAGCACGCACCCCGGCTTCTCGTCCACCTCGGGCGCCGACGGCTCCGGCACCGGGATCGCCGACGCCGAGAACGGCACGACCGACTTCGGCGCCTCCGACGCCTACCTGCCGACCGACACCTACTCGGAGTACCCGACGATCGAGAACATCCCGATGGCGATCAGCGCCCAGATGATCAACTACAACCTCGGCAGCAGCTTCGACAAGAAGTACAACCTGAAGCTCGACGGCAAGGTGATCGCCGAGATCTACCAGGGCCAGATAACCAACTGGGACTCCTCGGCGATCGCGAAGCTGAACAAGGGCGTAAAGCTGCCGAACCTGAAGATCATCCCGGTGCATCGCTCCGACAGCAGCGGCGACTCCTTCCTCTTCACCTCCTACCTCGCCTTCTCCGACCCTTCGAGCTTTGCCGGCAAGCAAGGTCCGAGCACCCTTCCCACCTGGCCGTCGGTGCCGGGCGAATTGGCTGCGAAGGGAAATTCCGGGATGGTGGAGACCTGCGGCGCCACGAAGGGCTGCATCGCCTACATCGGCATCAGCTACCACGAGGACACGAACAGTGCCCATCTCGGCCTGTCGGATCTGGAGAACAAGTCGGGCAACTTCGAGCTGCCGGACGCCACGACGATCCACAACGAGGTGAGCTCCTTCACCTCCGTCCCGGCGAACGGCTCCATCTCGCTCATCTACGGCCCGGCGAAGCACGGGTACCCGATCATCAACTTCGAGTACATCGTCCTCAAGACGAACCAGTCGAGCTCGCAGGTCGCCTCCGAGATGAAGGCCTTCCTCACCTGGGGCATCAGCCGGACCGATGGCAACTCGGGCACCTACCTCGCCCCGGTCGAATTCCAGCCCCTCACCTTGAAGGCGGCGGAGGTCGCCCACAACCTGATCGCGAAGATCCACTAGGTAGCAGGCAGGCGAGGGGCCCGCAATGGCAGCGGAGGCACCCGGGCTGGCTCGCGCAAAGGCGCGCAAGCCGGCCCGGGTGCTTCGTGCCTTCGTCGCCTCGGCAGCGGTCATCCCCCTCGTGGCCCTCGTCGCCATGGTGGCGGTGCTTCTCGTCGAGGCGCTGCCGGCGATCAGCTACAGCGGCTTCGGTTTCTTCACGAGCGGCGTCTGGGACATCGGCAGCCTCTACTCGAACGCGGTACGCACCGGCGGCGTGCTCCATCTCGTCGGCGCCCAGTACGGGGCGCTCTGGCTGATCGTCGGGACGCTCGAGTCGTCGGCCCTGGCCCTCGTCATCGGGTTCCCGATCGCCTACGGGGCCGCGGTGACGATCGCGGAGCGGCTCCCCCGGCGACTGGCCGCCGTGCTCAGCCTCTGCCTCGAGGTGCTGGCGGGGATCCCGAGCGTCGTCTTCGGGCTCTGGGGCGTGCTCGTGCTCGGACCGATCCTCGCCCGCGACGTCTACCCGACGCTCGCCAAGCTCCCCGACGTCCCGGTGCTCGACGTCTTCCGCGGCGAGGTCGGCTCCGGCGAGGGCTTGCTCACCGCCGGCATCGTCCTCGGGATCATGATCATCCCGATCATCGCTGCCACGACGCGCGACCTCTTGCGCCAGGTGCCGACGGCGGCGAAGGAGGGTGCGGAGGCGCTCGGGATGACGAAACGGGAGACCTTCAAGACGGTGCAGGCGCGCTGGATCCGCTCCGGAGTCTTCGGCGCGGCGGTCCTCGGTCTTGGCCGTGCCCTCGGGGAGACGATCGCCGTCGCCCTCGTCACCGGCAGCGAGATCCAGAACCCGACCAACATCTACGACACCATGACGACGATCGCCGCCACGATCGTCTCCCAGCTCGACTCGGCTCTCACCGATCCGACCCACCTCGCCGTGAAGTCGCTCGCCGAGGTGGCGCTCGTGCTCCTCTTGATCACATTGATCGTCAACGTGGCGGCGCGACTGCTAGTCCGTCGCTCCGCCCGTGACGTCGCTCTCCCGGTGGGAGCGGGGCTGTGAGCGCCGCGAACCTGGCTGCCCCGTCCGACTGGACCGAGGAACGGACCGGTCTCCGCCGCCGGCTCGCCGAGAAGAGGTGGACCGCCGCGATGATCCTCGGCCTCCTCCTCGTCGTCGCGCCCCTCGGGTGGGTGCTCGGCGGCGTGATCGACCAAGCCGTGCGCGTGTGGAACTGGCACATGCTGAGCGAGACGACGGCGACGGACGGCCTCGCCAACGCCATCGTCGGCACCTTCGTGCTCCTCGCCGGCGTGCTGGTCATCGCAGGCGGGGTCGGGATCTGCTGCGGCATCTACATCGCCGAGTGGGCGCCCCGCCGTACGCGCGTCGTCCTGCGGGGCGCCTC
>JASHRK010000237.1 GCA_030037405.1 Acidimicrobiales bacterium
CCGGCAGTCGGGTCGGGTGGTCGAGACGACGACCTGGGAGGTCGAGCTGGGGGCCCGGCTGGCTGGCCACGGAACTCGGCCGGGTCTTCGAGACCGCCGAACACCTGCGCGAAGATTCGGTCGAATACCTCGATCTGGGAGGGGTCGCTCAGCAATGTGACTCGCGCCATCCAGTAGAGCTCCGAGTTCTCGGTCGGGAAGGACACGGTCATCGCGGTGGCGAGTCGAGCAGCCCGCTCAGGTGTCACTGCGACGTCAGCGTCGTGGAGGTACTGCCCGAACCTGACCACAACCTCTGCCAGGTCGGCATCGGCAGCCATCACGACGCGCCGGCCACCCAGGCGAGGCCTTTCTCGACAGCGGTCTCCAGGTCCTCGCGGTACTTGAGGACCGAGCCGAGCGTCGCCGAGACGGTGTCCTCCGAGAGCGCCGGCAGCCCGAGGAGATCGAGCGCCAGGACCCAGTTGATCGCCTCGGCGACACCGGGCGGTTTCTGGATGTCGAGAGTTCGCAAGCGCCGGATGGCGCCGGCCACCTGGAGGGCGAGCGACTCGGTGGCAGCGGGCACTCGGAGCCGGATGATCGCCGCCGCCCTTGCTGTGCCGGGGAAGTCGATCCAGTGGTAGAGGCAGCGCCGTTTCAGCGCGTCGTGCAGGTCGCGTGTCCTGTTGGAGGTCAGCACCACGATCGGAGGGTGGGTGGCACGAACGGTTCCGAGCTCGGGGACCGTCACGCTCGACTCGGCGAGCAGCTCGAGCAGGAAGGCCTCGAACTCGTCGTCGGCGCGGTCGATCTCGTCCACCAGCAGCACGGCCGGCCGCGGCCCGGGGTGTTCGACGGCGCGCAGCAAGGGCCGAGCGATCAGGTAGTCACGCTCGAAGAGGTCGTGCTCGGTCAGCCCTCGCCCGGTCGCCTCGGCGAGGCGGATCGCCAGGATCTGACGGGGAAAGTTCCACTCGTAGAGGGCCTCCGCGGCGTCGATGCCTTCGTAGCACTGGAGGCGGATGAGGGGCGTGTCGAGCAACGAGGCGAGCGCCTTGGCAGCCTCGGTCTTGCCCACGCCGGCCTCGCCTTCCAGCAGCACGGCTTGGGGGAGGCGGGCGGCGCAGAAGAGGGCTGTGGCGAGACCCTCGTCGGCGAGGTAGCCGACCCGGGCGAGCGCTTGGCGGGTCGCTGCCGGGGACGCGAGGCGCTCCTCGAGCAAGGTCAACGCTCGAGCGGGAATGCGCCGGGATCGGCGAGAAACCTGCCCCGGCAGCCGTGCCCGCAGAACCACACCTCCCGACCCTCGTGGGCGGCGGTAACGGTGTCCTCGGTGACGAGGACCGCCATCCCGCAGACCGGGTCCGTCTCGCTCCGTAGCGCGGCGAGGGGCGGTCGGGCGGCATCGAGGGCCTTCGGGTGGCAGGCGACGATTTGGGCGAGGATCGAGAGTGCCACCTCCTCGGCCGTGGCGGCGCCGATGTCCAGGCCGGCCGGCGTATGCACGTTCGACTTGAGCTCGTCCGCGACCTGTAGCCCGCCAAGGACAGCTGCTCCCCGCTTGCGGCTCGCGACGAGGCCGACGTAGGGCACACCCGCCTCGAGGGCGGCCACGAGCGCCTCGGCCTCGCTCTTGCCATGCGAGGCGACGACGAGAGCCGCCGCGTCCGGCTCGAGCGCACCCGCGTAGGTGGCCATGGAGTAGCCGAGCACCTGGCCGAGCAATCTCAAGGCGTGGGCGGTGGGGGAGTCGCCGAGGACGTACACAAGCGGAGGCGGGAGGGACGGCTCGAGGAAGACCTCGAGAGTGCCTCCCGAGAGGCAGGGGTTGTGCACGACGCGCTTTCCCGGCTGCTCGGGCTCGGGTTCGGGCGTGATGCGAAGCAGGATGGTCTTCCCGGAGGGGAGGGCGTCAAGAGACTGCTGGCGGACGGTCGCCTCCGCACAGTCACCCCCGACGAAACCTTCGATCACCCCATCCGCAAGGACGATCGCCTCGTCGCCGGGCTTGGCAGACGTGGGTCGCTCGGCGAACACCACGCGGGCGTGCACGAACGGGACCCGCGATGCTCGGAGGGCGGCGGACCGTGCCGAGAGGTCCTGGCGGGTCATGCCTTTCCTATTGTATGGCGAGGTCGGTTCGCAGCACGCGGCCCTGCATCGCCCGCCAGGTGACGGCCGGGGTGAAGGGCATGTCCGCCTGGCGGAGCTGGAGCGCGTCGAGCACGGCGTTCACGACCGCTGGGGGTGAGCCGACAGTGGCCGACTCGCCGACGCCCTTCACGCCGATGGGGTGGTGCGGAGATGGCGTGACAGTCGCACCGAGCTCCCAGCTGGGACACTCCATCGAGGTTGGCAGTAGGTAGTCCATGAAAGAGCCGCCCAGGTTGTTGCCGTCGGGGTCGAAGGCGATCACCTCCATGAGGGCCATGCCGATGCCGTCGGCAAGGCCGCCGTGGATCTGGCCTTCGACGATCATCGGGTTGATGCGCGGCCCGCAGTCGTCGACGGCAACGAAGCGCCGCACCTTGACCGCACCGGTCTCCGGGTCGACGTCGACGACGCAGATGTAGGCGCCGAAGGGGTAGGTGAGGTTGGGCGGGTTGTAGACGACCGAGGCGTCGAGATGGCCCTCGACGCCGTCGGGTAGCTCGAGGTTCCCGTGCGATGCCATGGCGATCTCGGCGATCGTCTTGCCCTTTGCGGGGTCGCCCTTCACGAACCATCGACCGTGTTCCCACTCGAGGTCGTCGACCGAGCACTCGAGGGCGGTCGCCGCGATCACCTTCGCCTTGTCCTTGATCCGCTGGGCTGCGACAGCCGCCGCTGCGCCGGAGACGGGGGTGGAGCGGGAGCCGTAGGTGCCGAGCCCGAAGGGGGTGTTGTCGGTGTCGCCGTGGATCACCTCGATGTCCTCGGGCGGGATGCCGACCACGTGGGAGACGATCTGGGCGAAGGTCGTCTCATGGCCCTGACCCTGCGTCTGGACGCTCAGCCGAAGCTGTGCTTTGCCGGTCGGATGGACGCGCAGCTCGGCGCCGTCTGCCATGCCGAGGCCGAGGATGTCCATGTGTTTGCGGGGACCGGCGCCTACGCCCTCGGTGAAGAAGGAGACCCCGATCCCCATGAGGGGCGCCGAAGGGTCTGCGCCGGGCTCGGCGGCCGCGGCACGCCGGGCGGCCTGCTCGGCCCGCAGCTCCTCGTAGCCGGCGATGCGCATCGCCTCTTCGAGGGCGGCCGGGTAGTTGCCCGAATCGTACTCCCAGCCGGTGGGGGACAGGTATGGGAACTGCTCGGGTCGCAACAGGTTC
>JASHRK010000238.1 GCA_030037405.1 Acidimicrobiales bacterium
GCGCGCAGCGGGACGTCGGGGAGCTCGTGGTACGGGCGACGCTCTTGAGAGGCGCGCACGGCCGTCGCCACCTGCTCTGCCTCTGCGAAGGAGCGGCCGAGGCGGTCGAGCGAGGTGGCCGTCGTGCCCACTGCGACGACGACGGGGCCGACGCCTTCGAACCGACGATGAATCTGCCCGGCGAGCTGCTCCAGCACCGACGCCCGGTCAGCCACCTTCTCGACAGGCAGCAGCAGACCAACGCTCCCGTCGCGGAGGGTCCCGACGACGGCTGGGACGCCTGCAGCACGAGCGGACGCCGCAGCCTCGGCGGTGCCCCAGCCTTCGGGTCGTCCAGAGGACCGTGCAGGGGCGGGCGGCAGCTGGACGACGACGGCGAGCAACACGCGCCGGGCGGTGGGCACTCCAAGTGCCGCCGTGCGGGCATGCATCGCCCGGAGCGATTCGTACCTGTGGTCGATGATGTCGGTAAGGACGCTGCGATGCGCTTGCCGTTCGGAGCTCTCCCGGTTCTCTTCGAGGAGGAGGCTCAGGGTCACCGCCACGGCCGCTCTTTCGAGCACCATGAGCTGGTCTACCTCGACCTCGCTCGAGGAGAGGAGGACGAGACGTCCGAAGTGCTCGCCACGGGCTTCCACCGAAGTGACGGCCCAGCCCTCCGGCCCGCAGATCGCCGTCCGCTCGTCCGTGCGGGCTCGCCGCGAACGGGGCTCCCAGTTGTGCAGGAGGTCCTCGACGGACTCGGAAAGCGGCTCGTAGGCGAGCACACGATGCATCAGGTCCTCCATCACCACCGGAGCCCGTGTCATGCGCGCAGCCTGCCGCACGATCTCTGTCGTGTCGGCTCCGTCGACGCACAGGCTGGTGAACACCGCGTGGGCCTGCTCCGAACGCCTGAGGGCGGTGACCTGGTTCTCGACGATCCGGGAGTGGATCGCCTCGGTCACCCTCACGAACTTGACCTCCTGTCTGAGCGCGACGAGGGGAAGGCCATGGCGGGCGCACGCCCGCACCATCGCCACGGGCACCTCAGAGAAACGGCGCCCGAGCTCTACGACGATCCCGCTTGCCGCCGCCCGGGAGAGAGAGGAGACGTAGCGCCGCAAGCCCTCGTCGTCGGAGGGTAGGGCGATCCCCGTCGTGAGGACGAGCTCACGACCTTGCAGCAGCCCGGCGATGTCCTCGAGCTCGCTCACATGGGCCCACCGGATCTCCTTCTCGAGCTCGTCCTCGGCGGCGAGGACGACGGGGGAGCCGGCCTGCAGCACCGGCATCCTGAGAACTTCGGCGACTGTGGGGAGCACCTTTGCGATGGATCCTCGATGGTGGGAGGGCGGCAAACTCGGAGGGCGGCAGCGGGGCAGCTACCCTGGTCGATCGGGCCGGCTACCGGGCCGACAGGGCCAGCTACCTACCCGGCCGATCGGGCCAGCTACCCGCGGGTCGGACTAAGTGTCAACTATTGGAGATGCTAGTTGACATATTGCCTCTTGGCCGGCAGCCGGAGCGACTCGATAATGATGGTGAAGCTGTTTGGGGGAAGGTCGTCCGTGGCGAGCGAAGGAATCGTCCCCGCGGAGGGGACCTCGGAGACCTCTAGGGAGGAACTCATCATGACCGTCATGTATGCGCGGCCGGCGGAGACGGTGATCGCACCGGAGACCGGGCCCGGCGTCGAGCCCGACCCGATCGGGGAGCTCATGAGCTGTGTCTGCGAGGCAGCCGGTGCTCTCAGAGACGCCGTCGAGACGGCAGAGGACGAGATCCGGATGGAACTGCAGTTCCAGTTCGCACCCGAGCAGCTGCAAAGGCTCCAAAAGTCACTGCAGCAGGTCGCTCAGGTGGCGCGCATCTACTCGGCGGCAGCCTCCGTCGCCAAGCCCTGACGAAGGCGGCCCGCTTGGGGCCGCGTCGGGCGCCCGCTTGGGCTGCGTCGGGTGCCCGCTTGGGCCCGAGGAAGGCCCCTCAGGCGAGGATGTAGGCCTCCTCCTCCTCGAGCTCGGTGTCGAGGCCGGCCAGCTCCACGTCGTCCGGCACCCGGATACGCTCGAAACGGTTGAGCACCTTCAGAATGAGGAACGTGACTACGAAGCAGTAGGCCGCCACGAGGAAGGCGGCCGCCACCTGCTTGCCGAAGAAGGCGGCGCCCCCGGCGAAGAGGCCGTTGTGCCCGGCGGCGTTGACGGCGAGCTCGGCGAAGGCACCAAGGAGAATCGTGCCAAGGAGGCCGCCGACACCGTGGGCCGCCCAGACGTCGAGGGCGTCGTCCCACTTCATGTGCGTCTTGAAGGCGACAGCCGCGTAGCAGACGCACCCGGCGAGAAAGCCGATGACGAACGATGCCCAGGTGGGAACGTAGCCGGCGCAGGGCGTGATGCAAGCGAGGCCGGCGACGGCTCCGGTGAAGCTGCCGACGGCGCTCGGCTTGCTGGTACGGACCCAGCTGATCGCCATCCAGGTGCACATGGCGACGGAGGCGGCGATGTCGGTGTTGACGAAGGCGTGGGCGGCGACGCCATCTGCCGCCAGGGCCGAGCCGGCGTTGAAGCCGAACCAGCCGAACCAGAGAAGAGCGGTGCCCAGGGCGACGAAGGCCACGTTGTGCGGAAGCGTCCGCTCGCCTGGGGCGAATTTGCGCGCTCCGACGACCCAGACGGACGCGAGGGCTGCGAAGCCGGCACTCGTGTGCACGACCATCCCGCCGGCGAAGTCGAGGACGCCCCACTTGGCGAGGAAGCCGCCACCCCAGATCCAGTGCACGAGCGGGACGTAGACGAGGATGCTCCAGGCGACGAGGAACTTGAGGTAGGACTTGAAGTGCACGCGGTCGGCGAAGGCGCCGGTGATGAGCGCCGGGGTGATGATGGCGAACATCTCCTGGAAGACGAAGTGGGCGAGCGCCGGGATGTGCGGGGCCCACTTGTTCGGATGGACGCCGACTCCCTTGAGGAACACCCAGTTGAAGTTGCCGATGACGCCGCCCGCTCCGCCCGAGAAGGCGAGCGAGTAGCCGATGGCCACCCAGATGACGGTTACGACGCCCATCGAGATGAAGCTCTGCAGCATGATGGCGAGGAAGTTCTTGCGACGGACGAGCCCGCCGTAGAAGAACGCCAGCCCGGGGGTCATGATCATCACGAGTGCCGCACTGATGAGGACGAACGCCGTATCTCCGGTGTTGATCACCGTCACCCCTCCTTGGACGTGCGTAGGACCCGAGGTCGCCAACGAGCGTACGCCTGCTCTCCGGTAACGGCGAGGACAGAGCCGTGCGGCGACGGCCCTTGTTCGATCGACTCGCCAACCGTCCGGTGCCTTGCCGGCCTTCGCCGGCTGGGAAGCTACAGCACCTCGGTGCCAGTATCCGCGTAGAAGCCGGCCATAACCACCTGGACGGGGGCTTGCGTGTCGTCCTCCAGCTCACATACCAGATCCGCAAAGCCTCCGTACGAAGCTGCGCTCCAGATGGCAAGCCCTCGGGGTCCGGGTCCAAGCTTTCCCATACGATCACAGAGCAGATGGAGGGTCAGGCTGTCGTGTCGTCCACGGCGGTCCTCGTAGAAGGCGCGAACCGTGCCGCGCGAGGCGCCCGCCTGGAAGTCGAAGTACTCGGCGTAGTAGGGACCCCCGCTGCCTGACGCGGGCGTGGCGAGCTCTAAGTAGCAGCCTGCGTCGACGATCGGGCTGACGGCTCGCGTCTGTGCTTCCAGGTCGGCCACGGCCCCGGAACGAAAGATCTCTTCCCACTGCGAGAAGCGTTCGAGCGATCCGCTGGGCGTGTGATAGACGGCTAGATACTCTGGGTGAGGGCCGATCCGCCACGTACGACCCAGGTTCAGGATCATCTGATCCTCGTTGAATCTCTCGCTCCAACCGTCTTTCCGCCGCGCGACGAGCTGATGGAAAATCTCTAGATCAATGCCAGGCCGTCTGATTCGGAACTCGACGTAGATCATCAGATCGCCCCGCCAGCCTCAAAGGGCGACCGGACGTCCGAGAGTGGCGGAGACGTCTGGCCGACCGATGACGAGACCGTCGGCACTCTCGACGGCAGCCCAGTTCGAGAACCGATAGCCGGCGGTCAGGCCGCCATCGCAGACGACAAGCGCGCCTGTCACGTAGCTCGCGTCGTCCGACGCGAGAAAGGCATGTACTGCGGCAACTTCCTCTGGAAGAGCGGCACGATCGAGAGGAATTCGCGAGCGATGCTTCGACCACTGCGCGCCGTCGTCGCGAACCGGCTGGGTCGCACGGGTCGCGACCCAGCCCGGAGCAACGGCATTCACCCGGATGCCGACCGGAGCCAGATCAACAGCGAGTGATCGAACCATGGCAGCCACCGCTCCCTTGGAAGCGTTGTATGTCACGTTGAACTCCTCACCCATGTAGCTCGCGGTCGACGCCGTCATCACTATCGCCCCGCTTCGCTTCGGCTCCATCACCCGAACAGCTGCTTGAGTCATGAGAAAGGTGCCTCGTACGTTCACAGCCAGAGTGCGGTCGAGATGATCGACCGAACTGTCGATGAACTCCTCGTAATAGGAAAAGCCAGCATTGTTGATCAGCACGTTGACGGACCCGAATCGCTCGATAGCGCGGCCAACCGCCTCGTCAGCAGTCGTCGGGACAGCAATATCCGCGGCAAGCCCTTCGACAGGCACTCCCTTCTTCGCTAGCTCGTCCACAGTTCCGCGGAGATCCGACTCGTCCGATGGAGCTGCCACGAGGACCAACGAGGCTCCTTCGCTCCCCAGGCGCTCGGCAACGGCGCGCCCGATGCCGCTGCTTGCTCCGGAGACAATTGCGACCTTGCCCTCGAACCGAGTCATTTCCCCTATCCTTTCGTCAGCGCGACCTTGGTCGCGACTCTCTTCTTGATGAGCTCGATGCCCTGTGCGACCTCCCTCATTGGCAGGACATGAGTAACGAGACAGGCTGGCGAGATAGAGCCACGACTCAGCATCAACAGGCCCTGTCCGTAATGTCTGCGAGACGCCGCAGAGACTCCCGTAAGTTGTAAGCCCTTGCGGATGATCTGGCGCAGTGGCTCGACCCTCGCTTCGGATGCGAACCCGAAGACCGCGATGCGAGCGCCTTGATCGGCAACCTCGAGCGCAAGAGGCAGGGACTCGCATGTGCCACCGCAGTCGAACACGACATCAGCTCCACCCGCCAGGTGTCCCTTCACCTCCCGGGCGGTGGCGAAAACATCTCCGCTGTGCAACACCACGTCGTCCACGCCAGCAAACTGCTGGGCGACCTCGAGACGTGCCTCGTCGACGCCGGCAAGTCCTACGGCGACAATGGCAGACGCACCCGACGCCTTGGCGATTTGGCACATGATCTGGCCGAAAGGGCCGGGACCGACGAGGCAGACGCGGTCGCCCAACCGGAGGTTGGCGACCTCGACAGCATGGGCCGCGACCGCCACCGGCTCGAGCAGTGCCCCGTCCTCGGTCGCGATCGTGTCCGGAAGTCGCACGATGCGCGTGGCGTCGATCACCACCTGCTCGGCAAAGGCGCCTCCCAGCTCCGAAGCGCCGAGGTGGCACCAGTCAGGATCGAGGTTCTCCCAGCCGAGCAGGGACTCGCGGGCCTGCGGATGTCCCCATATGACTTGGAGGGCGACTCTGTCGCCCTCCCCGACGTCGACTACGTCCTCACCCAGCACCGACACGTGGCCCATCCCCTCGTGACCTAGCACTGAGGGAGTGACCACTGGCTGTCGACCTCGATAATCCCAGTCGTAGATCGCGACGTCGGTCGAGCAGATCCCCGCGCGATCGATCTCGACCACCACTTGTCCCGCCCTCGGCGTCAGGTCCTCCCACTCACCCCAGACGACACACCCGGGCGCCGCTGCCGTCTTCACTGCGGCCATCATCACGACTACGCCTTTTCCTCCAGACGGCCACCGCTCGGAGAGGCTCGGTCGAGTCGTGTCACGGAGCCGCTGATGTGCCGTCGCACGAGCCGTTCAGCCTCTCTCGCGTCTCCCCGACCGACTGCCGCGAGCAAGAGCCTGTGCTCCTCTTCCTCCGCCAACCATGTCGGCCAGCGCTCCCAGAGAAGAGAGATCACGCCATGGACGAGTTGGTCGCTCAGCTTGTCGAGCAGCTCGACAACCAGCTGGTTTCCACACTCTCTGTACAGACAGCGATGGAAGTGCCGGTTTGCCCTGGCCAATGCAAGCCGGTCCTCGAGCTCCGTCGCCTGTCGCGCATCGCCCAAGGCGCCCT
>JASHRK010000239.1 GCA_030037405.1 Acidimicrobiales bacterium
AGCCCTGCATCTGGCGGTGCCGAGCTCTCGTTCCAGCTCGAGCGCCTCGCCGAGGCCCTCGGGACCGGCTGAGCCAGAGCCGGCGGGCTGCACCGCCCTCGCAAGAAACGCCGTCTCGAGTGGCCGCTACCCTGTCGAGATGGAGGCCACGCCGCTCGAGGAGCTAGCCGGGCGGTCCGTAACCGCCTCCCAGCGCCTCGCCACCGCTCTTACGGCCGACAAGGACGCCTTCCTGCGCCAGGCGGCCGATCTGCTGGAGGCGGCTCACGGCGAGATCCTCGAAGCGAACGTGAAGGACCTCGAGGCGGCGACGGCCCGGGGAGCTTCCCCGGCAACGGTCGATCGGCTCCGGCTCGACTCGCGGCGCCTCTCCCAGATGGCAGAAGGGTTGCGTGCCGTGGCCGCCCTCCCCGACCCGGTGGGCGAGGTGGTCGAGGGTCACGTGCGCCCGAACGGGCTGCGGGTGGAGCGCGTCCGGGTGCCGCTCGGCGTCGTCGGCCTCATCTACGAGAACCGCCCGAACGTCACCTCGGACGCCGCCGGCCTCTGCCTCAAGGCCGGTAACGCCGCCTTGCTCCGCGGCTCTGGCGCCGCCCTCTCGTCCAACCGGGCGATCGCCGCCATCCTGCGGGCGGGGCTCGACAAGGTGGGCCTCCCCGAGGACGGGGTCCTCCTCGTCGAGGACACCTCGCACGAGACGGCCGAGGCCTTCGTGCGCCTGCAGGCGATCGACTGCCTCATACCGCGGGGTGGGCCGCAGCTGATCACCATGGTGAGAGAGCGCTCGACTGTGCCCTACGTCATCGACGGCGACGGCAACTGCCACGTCTACGTCGACCGCTCCGCCGATCTCGAGATGGCGAGGCGGATCGTCGTCAACGCCAAGACCTCCCGACCGAGCGTCTGCAACGCCATGGAGTCGCTCCTCGTCCATGGCGACGTCGCCGACCAGTTCCTGCCGGAGATCGCCTCCGAGCTCGCCGAGCGCGGCGTCGAGCTGGTGGGCGACCCGACAGCCTGCAGGCTCGTCCCGACGATCGCCCCGGCCACCGAGGAGGACTTCGCCACCGAGTTCCTCGCCCTCAAGTGCTCGGTCGCCGTCGTGGCAAGCCTCGACGGCGCCATCTCCCATCTCAGGCGGTACTCCTCCGGCCACTCCGAGGCGATCGTCACCGAGGACATCGGCGCCGCCAGCCGGTTCGTGCGCGAGGTCGATGCGGCCGCTGTGCTCGTCAACGCCTCCACCCGTTTCGTCGACGGCGGGGAGCTGGGGCTCGGGGCAGAGGTCGGGATCTCGACCCAGAAACTCCACGCCCGCGGCCCCATGGGCTTGAAGGAGCTCACGGCCGTCAAGTACGTCGTCTACGGGGAAGGACAGACGCGGGCGTGAGTGGGCGCGACGAGGGAGGGGCGCGACGGGAGCGTTTTGCCTCGGTGGCGGCGGTGCGGGAGCAGCTCCACTCAGTCGGCTACCTGGCGGACGACGGGCTGTCCGGCGTCGTCTACCTCGCCGACCGGCTCGGCAAGCCGGTCCTCGTCGAGGGCCCGGCCGGCACGGGGAAGACGGAGCTCGCGAAATCGGTGGCCGCCATGACGGGCGCCCGGCTGATCCGGCTGCAGTGCTACGAGGGGCTCGACGAGTCCAAGGCGCTCTACGAGTGGAACTACAAGAGACAGCTGCTCCGCATCCAGGTCGAGCAGGGCGCCGCGTGGGCGGACATAGAGGAGGACATCTTCACCGAGGAGTTCCTCCTCACCCGGCCGCTTCTCGAGGCGATCCGGGCGAGCGAGCCGGTCGTGCTCCTCATAGACGAGGTCGACCGGGTGGAGATCGAGACCGAAGCGCTCCTACTCGAGGTCCTCTCCGACTACCAGGTCTCGATCCCCGAGCTCGGCACGGTGACGGCGACCCAGATCCCGCTCGTCTTCCTCACCTCGAACAACACACGGGAGCTCTCCGAGGCACTGAAGCGGCGCTGCCTCTATCTCCATCTCGACTACCCCTCCGTCGAGCGCGAGAGGGAGATAGTGCTCGTTAAGGTCCCGGGGATCTCCGAGCAGCTCGCCGACCAGGTGGCTCGCATCGTCCGGTCCCTCCGCTCGCTCGACTTGAAGAAACACCCCTCTATCTCCGAGACCCTCGACTGGTCACGAACGCTCGTGCTCCTCGGCATCGAGTCCGTCGACGCCGAGACAACCCGTGAGACCCTCAACCTGCTCCTCAAGTACCGATCCGACATCGAGGCTGCGTCAAAGGAGCTCGGCGCGACGGCAATGACCGCCTGATGCTCGACGTCCTCACGGGCTTCGTCGCCGAGCTCAGGCGCTCCGGTCTGCCGGTGTCGGTGACAGAGGCTGCCGACGCGGCGGAAGCGATCCGTCACGTGCCTCTAGAGGACCGCCAGGCCTTCAAGTACGCCCTTGGCGCCACGCTCGTCAAGTCCTCCGCCCACTGGCGTGCCTTCGACACCGCCTTCGAGGTGTACTTCTCGCTCCGAGGGTCGCAGTACGAGATCGGGACAGATGAGCTCTTCGGGACGAGAGAGGAGGACGTGCCTGGGGGGGTGGGGGCCGGCGAGGTCCGGGAACGCCGGGACGGTGCCGGTGGCCTCGAGGCTGTGAGCCCCGAGGAGATAGCGGCGATGCTCTACAGGGCCCTCAGGGACCGCGACAAGGCGATGCTTGCTGCCGTGGCCCGCCTTGCCGTCCGTCTCTATGCCGGCATGGAGCCGGGGCGCCCCGTCGGCGGCACCTACTACTTCTACAGGACCTTGAGGAACCTCGACCTCGACGGCGTGGTGGAAAGGCTCGTCGACGAGGCGCGGGGGACGGTCCCGGGGGACGCCGAGGCTTTGACGCCCCTCGAGGAGCGGCTCCTCGAGGAGGAGTACAGGGCCCGCGTCGAGGAGCTGCAGCGGGAGATAGAAGCCGAGATCCGCAGGCGCCTCGTATCCGACAGGGGTGCCGGCGCCCTCGCCCAGGCATTGAGGAAGCCCCTTCCGGAGGACGTCGACTTCATGCACGCGAGCCGGGAGGAGCTCGTGATGATGCGCCGCGCCATCCAGCCGCTTGCCCGCAAGCTGCAGGCGCGCCTTGCCCGGAAGAGACGACACCTGCGCCGTGGCGCTCTCGACTTCCGCTCGACGGTACGGCACTCGCTCTCCTACGGCGGCGTCCCCGCCGACCCGAGGTTCCGGCACCCGCGCCCCTCGAAGCCCGAGATCGTCGTCATAGCCGACATCTCCGGCTCGGTCGCCGCCTTCGCCCGCTTCACGCTCCACCTCGTACATGCCATCGGGGCCCAGTTCTCACAGGTGCGGAGTTTCGTCTTCATTGACGGCATCGACGAGGTGAGCCGGATCTTCGAGCGCTGCGAGACGGTCACGGAGGCAGTCCATCGTGTCAACCAGGAGGCGGACGTCGTCTGGGTGGACGGGCACTCCGACTACGGCCACGCCCTCGGCGTCTTCCGGGAGCGTTGGGGGCGTCAGATCGGGCCGAAGACGAGCATCATCGTCCTCGGCGACGCCCGCTCCAACTACCACTCGCCCGAGGCCTGGGTCCTGAAGGAGCTCCAGCAGCGGGCACGGCACGTCTACTGGCTCAACCCTGAGCCGAAGTCCTACTGGGGGAGCGGCGACTCAATCATCGAGCAGTACGCCCAGTTCTGTGACGGGGTCTACGAGTGTCGCAACCTGCGCCAGCTAGGGGCGTTCGTCGAGAACCTCGTGTGATCGGTGAGGCTTCGAGACGCCGGCCGGGAGCCTCGTGTGATCGGTGAGGGAGCGGGGCCGGCTGAGTCGGCTGAGTCGGCTGACTTGGCTGAGTCGTTGGGGGAGCGGAGTACCCGACCCGCCTAAGGTGCATGCAATGAAGGTTGTCGCCGCTGCCAACCGTTCGATAGCGCCCGGCACCCGCCTCGCCATCATCCGCCACGGGGAAGCGGTCAGCAACGTCGAGGACAGGCTAGAAGGCCATGAGAGCTGCGGCGGGTTGACCGAGCGGGGGCGCCGGCAGGTGGCCGCCCTCGCCGAGCGGCTCGAGCGGACGGGCGAGCTGGATGGCGCCTCGGCTCTCTACGCCAGCTTGTTGAGGCGGGCCGTCGAGACAGCCGAGATGCTCGCGCCCGCCCTGGGCGGCCTCAAGGTGCAACGGACATGCTCGCTGTGCGAGCGGCACGTGGGCGAGGCCGACGGCATGACGTGGACGGAGTACGAGGCGAGGTACGGGTGTGAGCGGCCCGGACTGGACGACGACCGCGAGCTTTCGCCGGGCGGAGAGTCGTGGGCGGGCTTTCTCGATCGAGCGGAGGACGGGCTCTACACGGTGATGGAGAGACACCCGTCCGAGCTCATCGTCGTCGCCGGCCACGGCGGCATCGTCGGCGCATCCCTCATACGTTTCCTCGGCATCGGCCGGAACGGCTTCGCCCTTCGCGGCTACGCCGACAACTCCTCGATCACCGAGTGGGAGTGGACCGGGAAGCGGTGGTGGTTCGTGCGCTACAACGACGCCAGCCATCTCGACGCCTCCGAGTGGGGGGCTGAGCGCGGGCTCCGGCTCGCGCCACCGAACTGGGTGCGGGCGGAGGCTTCCTGAAGCGACCGTGGAGAGACTTCGCTTCTGGATAAAGGAGCTGGCGTGAGTTTCCGAGATCGGAAACTCACGCCAGGCCTTCGTTGTTCTTATGAGCCGGCCGCCTCCGTCTTGTGGACCTGAGTACGCGCATGCGCGGTGGAATGTCCACGATGTTGCCGGGCCCTCGTCTTGTGGACCTGAGTACGCGCATGCGCATAGGAATGTCCACGATGTTGATCCGCCCGGCCCGTCCGGCGCCGCCCGGCGGGCCCACGCGACGGCCCCGGCTCGTTAGCAGGCGTAGTCGGGGTCGTAGGGGTAGTTGTTGCTCCCCGGTGTCTCCTGCAGGATGTCGGCGACACCGTCCGCGAAGTCGTAGTCGCCGTCGCACCAGGGAGCAAGCGCCGACGTCGAGTCGTAGCCGTAGCTGGCCGGGTACGGAGGCGAGGTCCAGTACGCCCCTGCTATCCAGAGCAGCAGTCGACCACCCGTCGGCCGGTAGTCCCCTGTGATCGCATTCCACTGCACGTTGTCCGAATAGACGCCAGGGGTGACGTTCGCCGCCCGCAGGGCGTTGATGGCCGCCTGGATCGTCTCGTCGTTGAGGGACTGGTCGCAAGACCACCATTCACCGTTCGCCTCGTCGTTCCACTCTCCGCTGGCGCAGGTGTCGTTCTCGATGTCGATCCACCATGTCGACGAAGAAGCTCCCTTCGACGAGGCATATGCCATGGCGTCGACGGCTGCGTTGTAGCCGTAGTTGTAGGCGAGACATGCCTCCTTCTTGGAGGCGGCGACCTTTGCGCACGTGCCGGCCGGTCCTGTCTGATCGGCGGTCGACGTGCTCGACGGCGAGTTGAGGAATAGATAGAGCTCGTAAGGAGGTGTCGTCGAGGGAGGGGTCGGCACCGTCGTAGTCGTAGTCGTAGTCGTAGTCGTCGTGGTCTTGGGCACGGTCGTAGTCGTGGTCGTCGTGGTCTTGGGCACGGTCGTCGTCGTCGTGCTCGTCGTGCTCGTCGTGCTCGTAGTCGTGGTGTTGGGCACCGTCGTCGTGGTCGTCGTGGTCGTCGTGGTGCTGGTGTCCGCGGCAACGCCCACCGCCTTACCCGGACCGGTCGTGGTCGTGGTCGTGGTCGTGGTCTGAGGCCGCGTTGTCGTAGTCGTGCTCGCCGACGCCGCGGTAGTAGTCGTGCTCGGGCCCGTCGTGGTGGTCGTCGTCGTGCTCGGGCCCGTCGTGGTCGTGGTGCCCTCCTGCCCAGACTGCTGGGAGGTTGCCTTAGCCGCCCATTTCACCTCCGCGGCCAGGCAGTTGTTGTAGGAGTCGACGGCCCAGCCGTCGACGCCGATGATGGCGATCGTGAAGGCAGAGGTGCCGCTCGGGTCCTTAGGCGGCCCCGGCATCTTGCCTGTCGTGGAAGAGGTCGATGAGCTGCACTGGGGCCAGTTGACGTCGTAGCCGACGCTTCCCGCCGGGTAGGAGAGATCAGTGGACGGAGGTACCGGGACGGAAGCCGCGATGGCGACGATGGCGGCCTTCGCGCTCTTCTTCTTGACGCTGCCAAGGGAGGGGACACCACCCCCGACGACGGCTCCTGCGGAGGAGACGGCCCAGTAACCGAGGTCATCGGGCGCTGCCGAGATCCCGACGACCTTACCGGTCACCTCGTGCGCAGCCGAGTCCTTGGCGTTTCCGAAACCCCAGACGTACCCGGACGAGTCGGTGATCCAGTAACCACCACTGTTGGCGGTGCGGGCGATGCCGACGATCGGGTCGGCGACCTTTTGGCCGGCGAGGTCCTTCAGCTTGGCGATGCGACCGAGGCGGAAGACGTCCCCGCGCGAGTTGACGAGCCAAGCGCCTTCGCCGTTCGCCCGCACCGTGAACCCCACTATGGGCAGTCGCCGGTCGGCGACGGGGAGGGGCTTGAACTTGCGGGCATCGCCGAATGCGGTGATGACACCGCTCGCGCTACAGAGCCAGTAGCCGTTTCCATTGTCGGTCGGGACGATGCCGATCGTCGCCGTTGCCGCCTTGTAGGGCTTTCCGCCGAGAGATCCGTAGAACCGGGCGTTACCGAAGGTGAAGACGCCGCCGTCCTTGGCGACGAGCCAGTACCCGCGACCGCTCGGCGTCGGGGCGATACCGACGATCGGTGCAGCGAGGTGGAGCTTCTGGGTTCCTCCGTAGTAGCGCGCCTTGCCGAAGCTCTTCACCTGCCCTGTCGCAGAGACGAGGTCGTAGCCGAGGTTCGAGGCTTTCGTGGCCGCCACCGGTCTCAGCTGGGAACCATGAGCCCGTGACCTGATGACAGAGACTGCGAGCAGCAAGGTGCCGAGAAGAGCGGCCGCGAGCAGCGCCCTGACGAGGACGGCGAGCACCGGGTGCGCCCGGAGCGCCCCTTTCGAACC
>JASHRK010000240.1 GCA_030037405.1 Acidimicrobiales bacterium
GCCAACCGCTACCCCTCCCAGCTCTCAGGGGGCCAGCGCCAACGGATGGCGCTGGCGAGAGCGCTCGCGGTGGAGCCGCGGGTCCTTCTCCTCGACGAGCCCTTCGGCGCCCTCGACGCCCAAGTGCGAAAGGAGCTCCGTGCCTGGCTGAGGCATCTCCATGACGAGGTCCACATCACGACGGTGCTCGTCACCCACGACCAGGAAGACGCCATGGACCTCGCTGACCGCCTCGCCGTCATCAACCACGGCCGGCTCGAGCAAGTGGGAACTCCGGCCGAGCTCTACGACGAGCCCGCCAACGAGTTCGTGCTCACCTTCGTCGGTCCCGCCACCTCGCTCGGGGGGAGGTACGTCCGGCCCCACGACGTCGCCATCTCGCGTGAGCCGCCTCCGGGAGAGTCGCACCCGGCAACGGTGCTCCGGGTGACCTCGCTCGGCTTCGAGGTTCGCGTGGAGCTGGAGCTGGACGACGGGACGAGGTCCTTCGTCCAGCTTGACCGGGCGACGGCGCGGGCGGTGGACCTCGTGCCTGGTGAGCAGGTCTACGCCGCCCCGCAGGTCCAGGACGCCCTGGTCACGGGGTCGCCGGCGCCGACCTGAGACCCGGCGGGTCAGATCCCTCCCCATAGCAACGCTCTGGTAACAAGCCGTTGACGCGGAGGTAACGCGCACGTATAGTCCTCTGTAAGCGCTTACACCGAGCCCGGACGGACCCGGTGTGACCTGGTAGGAGCCCGTGGGGGGAACGCAAGGTGCCAGCACAGAGGACGGCCGAGGGTGTTCCGACCATCTACCACGTCGCTACGGCGGCGGGAGTGTCGATCGCCACGGTCAGCCGAGTCCTCAATGGCCATGCCAAGATCCGCCCCGCCACCGAGGAGCGGGTGCTGGCGGCGGTGAGGGAGCTCGGCTACGTCCCGAACGCTGCTGCCCAGGGATTGTCGAAGGGCCTGAAACGGATCCTCGGCCTCGTCTTCGCCAACCCCTGGTGGCATGACGACCCTCTCTCGATCGAGGAGACCAACCTGCTCTTCGCCGACACCGTCATCCGGGGGGCGCAGTGGAATGCCGACCGGCACGGCTACTCGCTCCTGCTCCTCAGCTCCGGGGTGACCCGCATCGGACATGGCGCCTTGTTCGGTGACGTCATCGGCAAGGTGGACGGTCTCGTGCTCCTCGACAGGGTCGTCCGTCAGGAGAGGGTGGCACCGATCGCCAAGCGCGTGCCCGTCGTCCTGCTCGCCGGCAGCGGCCGCTCGCGCTCGGCGGTCACGGTACGCGTGGACAACGCCGGAGCTATGTGGCTGCTCGCCGAGCATCTCGTCCTCCACCACGGGATGCGCCGCACCGCCTTCGTCGGCGGGCTGCCGGACAGCCCGGACAACCTCGCCCGCCTGGAAGCTTTCGAGCGTGCGGTTCGCGAGCTGGGCGGCACCTGCGAGCCTGCGGAGAGATGGTCGGCGGACTGGACCTCCCCGGGTGCGGCGCGAGTCGTCAGGCGCCGTCTGGAGGACAAGCGCAGGCAGCCGGAGGCCATCGTATGTGCCAACGACCAGATGGCGATCGGTGCCATGCACGCCCTCGCGACGGCGGGCTTGCGCGTGCCCGACGACGTCGCTGTCGCCGGCTTCGACGACATTCCCGTCTCTGCCTACCTGAGCCCGCCTCTCACCACGATCCGCCAGCCGATGCGCGAGCTCGGGGCCGCTGCCGTCGAGTCGCTCGTGAAGCGCCTCGAGGGCGTGGCGCTCGACTCCCGCGAAGTGGTGCTGCCGACCAAGTTGATCGTGCGGGAGAGCTGCGGTTGCCAGGCCGGGGCGAGCGAGGTGGGCGAGGCGACCTTGCCGTCGAGGATGCTGGCGGACGGCGCACGGTCTGCGCTGAGCGAGACGGTGGCCTGAGCGTGCTCGCGATCGCGCGCCGGATCGGGCTCTACGTCCTCACGGCCTGGGTGGCGATAACGGTCAACTTCGTCCTGCCCCATCTCATGCCCGGCAATCCGATCGACCAGCTCGTCGGGAAGCTCACCGGGCGTGTGACCCCCCAGATAGTTCACGCCATCGAGCTCCAGTTCGGCGTCGGGCTCCACCAGGGGCTCGTTGCCCAGTACGTCCGCTACTGGGAACAGCTCTTCCATGGCAATCTCGGAACCTCGATCACCCTTTCGGCTCCTGTCTCCACCGTGCTCGGCCAGACCGTGCCCTGGACGATCGGGCTCATCGGCATCTCCACGATCGTGAGCTTCGTGCTCGGCACGATCGTCGGAACGCTCCTCGGGTGGCGCCGGGGCACCGTCCTCGACGCCGTGCTTCCGATCTCGACCTTCTTCCAAGCCGTGCCTTACTTCTTCTTCGGCACGGTTCTTCTCCTCGTCTTCGGCAGCCATCTCGGTTGGTTCCCGATCCTCGGCGCCTACAGCCCCAACGTCACCGTCGGCTGGCACTGGGCCTTCGTCGCCAGCGTGCTTCGCTACGGCCAGCTCCCGGCGCTCACCGTCGTCCTGAGCTCGATCGCAGGTTGGATCATGGGTATGCGCAACATGATGGTGACGACCGTCGGGGAGGACTTCGTCCTCATGGCGGTGGCAAAGGGCTTGCCGAAACGGAAGGTCATCGCCTACGCAGCCCGTAACGCAGTGCTGCCGAGCATCGCCAACATCTCGCTCGCCCTCGGGCTCCTCGTCTCCGGTGCGCTCCTCGTAGAGCTCGTCTTCAATTATCCCGGCGTCGGCGACCTGCTCTTGCAGGCCGTCGAGAACGAGGACTACCCGCTCTTGCAAGGGATCTTCCTCGTGATCACGTTCACGGTTCTGGCCGCCAACCTGATCGCGGACGTCATCTACCTGGCCCTCGATCCTCGCATCCGGGGGGAGGCCTGACCTTGAGCGCGATCACGGAGACGACGGCGCGTCAGGAGGGACCGCTCCCGGAGACGCCCGAGACGCCGGCGCTCGCCCGAGAGGACACGGCCAGGAGACACAGAGCACTGGTCCTTCCCCGCTCGCCCAAGGTCATCCTCGGCGTCGTCATCGTCGGGATCTTCGTCATCCTGATGGTGGTCGGACCCTGGGTCGCCCCCTACAGCCCGAGCTCGACACAGTTCGCGGCGAGCCTTCACCCCTCCGCCGCCCATTGGCTCGGTACGACGGTCCTTGGTCAGGACATCTTCTCCCAGCTTCTCGTGGGTGCGCGGGCTACCCTCATCGTCGGTTTCGTCGCCGGTCTAATTGCCACCGTCCTGTCGACGGTGATCGGAGTCACGGCGGGGTACATAGGCGGGCCGACCGACGATGGGTTGTCGCTCGTCTCCAACGTCTTTCTCGCCATTCCCGGCCTGCCCCTGCTCATCGTGGTCGAGAGCTACTTGCCGGCGCACGACCAGTCGAACTCCTTCATCATCGGGGCGGTCATCGCCCTCACCGGCTGGGCCTGGGGGGCCCGTGTCCTTCGCGCGCTCACGATGTCCCTTCGCAACAGGGACTTCGTCGAGGCGGCGCGCATCATCGGTGAGAGGCGTGCCCGGATCATCTTCTCCGAGGTGGTGCCCAACCTCCTCGCCGTGCTGGCGTCCTCGTTTCTCTTCACGATGCTCTACTGCATAGGGGCCTACGTCGCCCTGGCCTACATCGGCGTGACGAGCACGGCCGTCTGGAACTGGGGCACGATGCTCTACTGGGCGCAGGCGAACAACGCCGCCCTCGCCAACCAGTGGTGGTGGTTCGTTCCCCCCGGCATCTGTATCGCCCTTGTCGGGATGGGTCTCGCGCTTCTCAACTTCGGGATCGACGAGTTCATCAATCCGCGCCTTCGTGCCGCCGGCCTGACCCGCAAGGTGGTGCGGCGCTCGAGGCTCTCCAACCGCCCACGGCTCGGGCTCACCCCGGTCCTCGGGAGGCCGGCATGACAGGGGTGTGGGACGACGACGTCGTCGAGGCTGCCGACGTGAGGGCGAGCTCGGCCCCAGCCGGTATCACAGAGACCCAAGACGGCCCCGGCATGCCGGCCGCCCTCGAGACCGTGCCGGAGACCGCGCCCGAGACCGCCCTCGAGACCGTGCCCGAGCCCGTGCCCGGCGGACCGGCTCTCGCGGTGTCGTCGCGGGGGCGGGACAAAGGGGCCGTCGTCACGCCCTCGGAGAGACCGGGCGAGGCGCTCCTGCCAGCCCCATCGGAGGATGACGCGGTCTTCGAGATCTGCGACCTCTCGATCGACTACGGCCTCGGTCCAGGGGCCCTCCATGCCGTGCGGCACGCCGATCTCATGCTCCGCCGCGGCAGGGTGCTCGGTCTCGCCGGCGAGAGCGGATCGGGCAAATCGACTCTCGTCTACGGGGCTACGCGGCTCCTCCGCCAACCGGGGGTGGTGAGCGGAGGCAGCGTCCGCCTGTACTCGCGCCGCCGTGGCGAGGAGGGGCGCGTCGTCGACCTGCTGGCGGCGAGCGAGAGAGAGCTACGAAGAATCCGCTGGTCGGAGATCTCCGTCGTTCTCCAGAGCGCCCTGAACGCCCTCAATCCGGTGTCCACCATCGAGAGCGAGTTCGACGACGTGCTGAAGGCTCACCGGCGCGAGATGTCGCGGAAGACGAGGCGGGAGCGGGCGGCCGAGCTCCTGACCATGGTCGGCATCAACGCCGACCGCCTCCGTGACCACCCCCACGAGCTCTCCGGGGGGCAGCGCCAGCGCGTGATGATCGCCCTTGCCCTCGCGCTCGAGCCCCAGGTCGTGATCATGGACGAGCCGACGACGGCGCTCGACGTCGTCACCCAGCGCGAGATCATCGAGGAGCTGATCGGTCTTCGCGACCGCCTCGGGTTTGCGATGCTCTTCATCACCCACGACCTCTCCCTCCTCATCGAGCTCGCCGACGAGATCGCTGTCATGTACGCCGGCAGGATCGTGGAGCGGGCGGGCGCCAGCACCCTCTACAGGTCTCCCAGGCACCCCTACACCCACGGCCTCCTCAACTCGTTCCCTCCGATGCACGGCGAGACCCGTCGCATGACGGGCATACCGGGCTCGCCACCGGATCTGGCGGCGGTGCCGGCGGGGTGCGCTTTCCGCCCTCGCTGTCTCTACGCGATGGAGCGGTGCGGGACGGAGGCGCCGGCGCTCGTGCCACTCGACGGCGAGGAGCACGAGGCCGCCTGTTTCCTCCACAGCGGAGACGTCGCCGTCCCCGGGGAGCTCGCCCGATGACCGACAACGCCTCTCTCGCACCGGCACTCGAGGCGCGAGGCCTCACGAAGCACTTCACGTTCCGCCATGGGCTCCTCTCGCGCCGCGGCCGAGTTCACGCCGTCGACGACGTCTCGCTCGTGCTCGCGGCAGGCACCGTCACGGCCATCGTGGGGGAGAGCGGGTCGGGTAAGTCCGTGCTCGCCCGCATGCTCGCAAGGATCGTGATGCCGAGCGCAGGCGAGCTCTATCTCATGGGCGAGAAGGTCGTCCTGGGCCAGAAGGGGCGCCGCCAGTACGCCTCCGAAGTGCAGCTCGTGCTACAAGACCCGTTCGCTTCGATGAACCCTGTCCACCGCGTACGCCACAGTCTCGTCCGGCCCCTCCGCATCCACCACACGGCCGGGCCCGACCTCGAGGAGTCGGTGAAGGATCTCCTCCGCCGTGTCGCGCTCAGCCCTCCGGAGCGTTTCATCGACAAGTACCCTCACGAGCTGTCCGGCGGCCAGCTGCAGCGGGTCTCTTTTGCCCGGGCCCTGGCCGTGCACCCGCACGTGCTCCTTGCCGACGAACCTGTCTCGATGCTGGACGTCTCGATCCGCCTTGGCGTACTCAACCTCATCGGCGACCTGAGGGACAAGGAGCGCCTCGCGATCCTTTACATCACCCACGACATCGCCTCGGCGCGTTACCTCGCGGACAGCATCTGCGTCATGTACGCCGGTGAGATCATCGAGCGAGCGGCGGCGTCGACCCTCACCGACTCTCCTGCGCACCCCTACACCGAGCTCCTCCTCTCAGCCGCACCGGACCCGGCACGGGGCCAGCCCACCCCGCTGCCTACGCGGGGAGCACCGCCGCGGCTCGTGGCGCCGCCGCCCGGTTGCAGGTTTCATCCTCGGTGCCCGTACGTCATGGAGATCTGCAAGACGACGCCGCCTCCCCCCGTCACGGTCGACGCCGGGCACGAAGCCTCGTGCTGGCTGCGCCTGCCCGCAGGAGAGCGGCGTCCGGAGGCGAGCTCACAAGCATCCTTGCCCATGGTCCGGGGCGGGCCGGGCCTCCACGCGCGGAAGGAGGTCGCGAGTAGGAACGAGCCCTGAACCAGGCTGCCGGCCACGGTACCTCCGGGTCGGCACGCAGATACAGCACGGACGCTGAGTGCCCGGTCGGCCGAGCGCCCGAACCGTTTGAAAGAACCTCACACGTTCCAGCAGGGTCGGCGAAGACCGACCGGACAATAGGAGGATAGAACAAGTGATCCGAAGAACCGTTATGTGGGTGGGCGTCCTCGCCTTGCTGACGCTGATGACGGCCGCTTGGGCGAGCGCCGGTGGCGGCCGCCCGGCCGGGACGGCGCCGAGAACGAGCAGCTCGACGATCACCCTCGAGAACAACACCGGAGTCGACTTCACGGACAACTTCAACCCGTTCGACTCTTCGTCCTTCGTCGTCTCGATGGCCGTGCGTACCCTCACGTACGAGCCGCTCTTCGAGTGGGACACGCTCAAGCCGGGTGTCGTCCACAACTGGCTGGCGACGGCCTACAAGTTCACCGACGGTGGGAAGACGCTCACCTTTGACCTCCGCCATGGCGTCAAGTGGAGCGACGGCACGCCGTTCACGAGCGCCGACGTCGCCTTCACCTTCGACCTCATGCAGAAGTACGCGGCCGCCAACTACAGCGGCGTCCCGGCCCAGAGCGGCCCTGCGACGACGAGCGGCGACTACACCGTCTCGCTGCACTTCACCGCACCGGCCTACTCCGACCTCTACGCCATCTCCGGGACGACCTACATGGTCCAGAAGGCGCAGTGGTCGAGCATCTCAGACCCGGCGACGGCGACGATCACGAACCCTGTCGGCACCGGGCCCTACGTCCTCGACAGCTACAGCTCGCAGCTCGTCGTCTACAAGGCCAACCCGAGCTACTGGGACGGCACGCCAGCCGCCGAGTACGTCGACGTGCCCTACGAGGCGAGCAACAGCACGGCGTCGGTGGCCCTGGCGGCCGGTGAGATCGACTGGGCCGGCAACGACATCCCGAGCATCAAGAGCGCCTTCATCGACAAGGACCCGGCACACAACCACTACTACTTCGCACCCGGCAGCACAGTTGCGCTCTGGTTCAACGTGACGAAGGCTCCCTTCAACAACGCGGACGTGCGGGCGGCGATCAGCATCGGCATCAACCGGGACGTGCTCGCGAGCAAGGGAGAGACCGGCTACGAGGCGCCGGCGACGTCGTCGAGCGGGCTCATCCTTCCCAACCAGGCGCAGTACCTCACCAAGTCGGACACGAACGACCTCCCCGGCAAGGGCGACGCGAAGAAGCTCGCCACCCTGCTCGAGGCCGCCGGTTACACGAAGAAGGGCGGTCATTGGGAGAAGGACGGGAAGAAGCTCAGCTTCACGATCATCGACCCTGAGCCCTACAGCGACTACTACGCCGACGAGCAGTTGATCTGCGACACGATGAAGGCGGACGGCGTCGGGTGCAGCTACGTCGGTCAGACGACGTCGGAGTGGTACGACGACCTGCCGGTCGGCGACTTCCAGGCGACGATCCACTGGGGAGCTGGAGGAGTGAGCCCGTTCGTGCAGTACCAGAACTGGCTCGACTACTCACTCTCGGCGCCTCTCGGCAAGACGGCGACGGCCGACTACGGGCGTTACGACAGCTCTGCCGCTCAGGCCGCGCTGAACGCCTACGGCGCCACGGACCCAACCGACACGACAGCGCTCAACAAGGACATCGAGAAACTGGCGTCGATCATGTCGTCGCAGGTTCCTGTTGCGCCCCTGTTGTACGGAGCCGACTGGGACGAGTACAGCACGCTGCACTTCACCGGCTTCCCGGACGCGAGCAACCCCTACATGGACCCGTCGCCGAACGACCCCGAGCTCGGTTACATCCTGATGCAGCTCAAGAAGGCCTAACCGGCCTGCAGCGCTATCGCCTGGTTTGCCGGTGCCGGCGGGCTCGTGCTCGCCGGCACCGGCAACAGGCGCCCGTGGCACCAGAGGGCGAAAGCTCGACGGCCACCGTCGCGGGCACACCCAGGCACCGGGGCAACAACTGACAGCAGCAACTGACAACGAACAGGAGGCGAGCCTTTCTTGCTCCAGACGCAAAGCAAGCTCCGCGCATTCCCCGAGGGATTTCTCTGGGGCTCGTCAACCGCGGCCTATCAGGTGGAGGGGTCGGTAACGGCAGAGGGGAGAGGAGTGTCCATCTGGGACACCTTCAGCCACCGTGACGGCAGGACCCATAACGGCGACACCGGGGACGTGACGAGCGACCACTACCGTCGGATCGAGTCCGACCTCGATCTGCTGGCCGACCTCGGCGCACCTGCCTACCGTTTCTCGGTCGCCTGGCCCCGTATCCAGCCGACCGGCAAGGGACCGGCGAGCCGGGAAGGCCTTGACTTCTACCGCCGCCTCGTCGGCGGTCTCAGGCAGCGAGGCATCGCCCCGGTGCTCACCCTCTACCACTGGGACCTCCCGCAACCGCTCGAGGACGCAGGCGGCTGGGTCGAGCGCGACACGGCGGAGCGCTTCACCGAGTTCGCCGGCCTCGTCGCCTTGGCCCTGGGCGACGACGTCGCGATGTGGATCACAGTCAACGAGCCCTGGTGCTCGGCGTGGTTGGGCTACGGGACCGGGCGCCACGCTCCAGGGGTGGAGGACATCGGAAGGGCGGCGGCTGCAACGCACCACCTGCTGCTGGCACACGGGCAGGCTCTCGACGCCCTCCGGTCGACGGCGGTCGACGCTCCAGTCGGGATCACCCTCAACGTCTCCTCGGTCAACCCTGCGACCGATCACGAGGAGGACGTCGCCGCCGCCCGCCGGGTGGACGGCAACGTGAACCGGTTGTTCCTCGATCCCTTGTTTCTCGGGCGGTACCCCGAGGACATGCTCGAGCACTATGCCACGAAGGAGCCAGGTCTCTCCGTGGTACGAGACGGCGACTGCGAGGTGATCTCGAAGCCCATCGACTTCCTCGGGATCAACTTCTACTCGCCCCGCACGGTGGCAGCCGCCAGCCGGGGCAAAGAGGCGAGCGCGGCGGGCTACTGCGTCCCGGTCTCCGAACCCGATCTCGTTGCCTCCGATCTGGGGGAGGTCTCGGTGACGCGGCCGAGCATCCGCAAGACCGAGATGGGTTGGGAGATCGACCCACGGACGCTGACGGACCTGCTTGTCAGGGTCCAGTCCGACTACGGGAAGCGGCCGTTCTACATCACGGAGAACGGCGGCGCCTTCGACGACTACGTCGACCCGGATGGGCGCGTCCGGGACGACGGTCGCGTCCGGTACATCGAGGGGCACCTGCGGGCCGTTCTCGACGCCATCGAGCTTGGCGTCGACGTCCGTGGCTACTTCGTCTGGAGCTTTCTCGACAATTTCGAGTGGAGCTACGGTTTCTCCAAGCGGT
>JASHRK010000241.1 GCA_030037405.1 Acidimicrobiales bacterium
GCGTGACGCCGGCGGCCCGGCCGACGTGCCAGCGTTCCCGGCGTTCCCGGTAAGGCCTTACGCTCTCACTCGATGACACGGGCGCGGGACGAGAGGTACACGGACTCGGGCATCGAGATCCGGCGCATCTACACGGCCGAGGACCTTGACGGTTTCGACGCCGGCCCCAAGCTCGGCCGTCCAGGAGAGCTCCCGTACACCCGCGGGATCCAACCGGACATGTACAGGGGCCGCCTCTGGACGATGCGCCAGTACGCCGGCTTCGGCACGGCCGAGGCGACGAACGAGCGCTTCAAGTTCCTGCTCTCCGCCGGGCAGACGGGCCTCTCGTGCGCCTTCGACCTGCCGACGCAGATGGGCTATGACTCGGACCATCCCCGCGCAGAGGGAGAGGTCGGCAAGGTGGGCGTCGCCATCGACTCGCTTGCCGACATGCGCCTCCTGCTCGACGGGATCCCGCTCGACCAGGTCACCACCTCGATGACCATCAACGCCACCGCCTCCATACTCCTCCTCCTCTACGAGCTCGTGGCCGAGGAGCAGGGCGTCGCGCCCGACCAGATCGGCGGCACCATCCAGAACGACATCCTGAAGGAGTACGTGGCTCGGGGCACCTACATCTATCCGCCCCGCCAGTCGATGAGGCTCGTGACGGACACCTTCGCCTACTGCGCCGAGCGCATCCCCAAGTGGAACACCATCTCGATCTCCGGTTACCACATCCGGGAGGCCGGGTCCACGGCGGTCCAGGAGCTGGCCTTCACGCTCGCCGACGGCATCGCCTACGTCTCGGCCGCCACCGACGCAGGGCTCAGGGTGGACGAGTTCGCGCCGAGGTTGAGTTTCTTTTTCAATGCGCACAACAACCTCTTCGAAGAGGTCGCCAAGTTCCGAGCGGCACGCCGGATGTGGGCGAGCATCATGACAGAGCGCTTCGGCGCGAGCGACGACCGTTCCAAGCGTCTCAGGTTCCACGCGCAGACCGGGGGCTCGACACTCACGGCGCAGCAGCCCGAGAACAACGTCGTCCGGGTCACTTTCCAAGCCCTTTCTGCCGTTCTCGGGGGCACCCAGAGCCTCCACACCAATGGCTTCGACGAGGCGCTCGGGCTTCCGACTCCGAGAGCCGCCAAGCTTGCCCTGCGTACGCAGCAGATCATCGGACACGAGTCCGGGGTGACAGACACCGTCGACCCGCTCGCCGGCTCCTACTTCGTCGAGTGGTTGACGAACGAGGTGGAGCGGCTCGCGACTGAGTACCTTGACCGCATCGAGGAGATGGGCGGTGCCGTCGCCGCCATCGAAGCGGGCTACATGCAAGACGAGATCGAGCAGGCCGCCTACGAGCATGCCAAGGCAGTCGACTCCGGCGAGACGATCGTCGTCGGCGTCAACCGCTACCTGGACGACGACCCCGGTGAGCCGGAGGTCTTCCCGATCGATCCGGAGCTGCAACGTGCGCAGATCGAACGAGTGAGGGCTGTTCGCGGGGCGCGAGACGAGCAGGCAGTCGCCGCCGCCCTCGCCGACGTCGCAGCGGCCGCTCGGGGCACCCAGAACCTCCTCGTCCCGATGCGGGCGGCGCTGAAGGAGATGGCGACCCTCGGCGAGGTGTCCGATGCCTTGCGCTCCGAGCTCGGGGTCTACGAGCCGACGGGCTGACAGGAGCGACCCGCGCAGGCAGCGGATCTGCCGTGTTGGGCGCGGGCCCGCAGTCTCAGGTGCTCGTCTCTGACTCGTCGAGGAGGCGTTCGAGGAGAGGGCGGAAGTGCTCGAGGTCGGGGACCACCCGCGCAGGGTCCTTGGCGAGGTCGTCCCAACGCCGCAGGGCAACGGCCTGCCTTGCGTACGAGCTCGACTCGAACTCGGCCACCTCGGCGTCATCCATCGGCCCACCCTGAACCGAGAGCGTGAAGACCGAGGCGGGAGAGAGCTTGGCGAAGTACTCCTCTTCGACGGCGCAGAGGTACCTCTTGGCGGCCACGTGGAGGCGGACCGGCTCGGTGACCGCCGCTCCGAACCAGCGGGCGAGCCAGCGGGCGCCGACGGCAGCGTGGTGGTTGTCGGTGCCCTTCATGAGCTCGGCACCGCTCAAAGCCCCGGTGAAGTGGCCCACGTCGTGCAGCAAGGAGGCGGCGACGAGTGCGTCGTCGGCTCCGTCCATCTCTGCCAGGTAGGCGGCCTGGCACATGTGCTGCGCCTGCGTGACCGCCTCTCCGAGGTAGCCGGCCCCTCCTTCGCTGGCGAAGAGCGCCGTGATCTCCTCGATGGCCACCGGCGCCGGTTGTCCGGGGCGAGGCGACAGGGGTTCCGGCATCTGGCTCATGTGCCTTTCTTCTCGAGCAGGGCGATCGTGCTCGCGAGACCGTCGAGGTCCGCGTAGCACCCTTGGAGATGCCGCGACCCGCCTGCACCCCCGCGACCGCTCCCGCTCCCGCGCCCGTGCCCGCTCTCGCGGTCGGTGAACGCCGTGCGGGCGTGAAGGAGACGGACGTTGTCGAAGACGACACAGTCTCCAGGTTCGAGGCGGAACCTGAGGAGGAGCTCTGGCCGGGCGATCACCTCGGCGAAACGTCGGTAGGCGGCGTAGAACGCGACGAGCTCTCCCTGGGAAAGGCGCACAGCCTCCATCGAGCGGCTGTTGAACCTCACCTCGCGGATCCCGCCGCGAGGATCGACATCGATCAAAGGACGCTCGGCAGAGAGCGAGCTCTTCCCATCTGACCAGGCAAAACGCACGAGTGTCGACGTCAGGATCTCGAATGACCCGGGGTCCTCCTCCCGCAGGATGGCTCCGGCTTGGAAGCCGTCGACGAGCCCCGAGTCACCCCCTTCGACGGCGTTCGACAGGCAGTGCAAGAGCTGCATGGTCGGCACCGGGTCCCGGTAGGGGTTGTCGGTGTGGGGGGCGATCTCGAGCCCGGTGAAGGCGAGGTTGCTCGGGTTGACCTCGACTCGCACGTCGAACAGCTCGCCGTAGTTCGTCTCCCGCACGTACCCGAAGGTCCTCGCCACGTCGAGAACAGTGCCCTCGACGACGGGCGTGCCGTGCAGGACGGCGAAACCAACCAGCTGGACCGCACGCAGCATCTCCAGGCGACAGGCGTCGTCGTTGCCGTACTGCGACCAGCTGGCCACGGGCAGGGAGCCTGCGAGGTCGCCGGCCCGCCAGAGCTGCTTGTCCTCTTCGCTCCGGCCGTCGCCCGACGCGGGACCAAGCTGGCGGTCCAACCACTCTCGCGAGAAGACGGCTCGGTGGCCGTCGGGCCCGAAGGTGACGGAGAACGTCGCCGCCGAGCTCTCGATGCGGTCTATCGAGACGTTCGCCGGGATGTCGAGGATTCCGAAGAGCTTCTGGCCGTTCCGTGGATCGCGGCACCTCTCGCAGGGGCAGTTGTCACGCAGCCAGACGGCCGGGAACCCGAGCACCTCGGCCGCTGCCACTGTCGTCACCGGGCTTCGGTCCTGCCGGCCCGGTCCTTTGAGTCGTGCGCCCTCGCCGTCAGCCTCGCCCGTTGCTCGGCGTCGTGTGCGAGGTCGCACACGGTCCAGGCCATGGCGATCGCCCCGTCGACGACAGCTTTGTCGGCTGCCGGCGAGGCTGCGGCGGCGGTGAACTCGGGCTGGTGGTTGACGGCCGGCAGGCAGTCGAGCCCGATGAGCGGGTGGATCGAGGGGATCGCGAGAGAGACGTTCGCCATGTCTGTCGAAGCGTGGAGGACCCGCGAGCCGGGCGGAGGGAAGCGCCTCCCGATGGCCTCGGCGTTTCTCACGTAGACGGCGAGCATCCCCTCGTCGGGCTCGAACTCCGAATAGACCGGCCCGGGATCGACGATCTCCCACGACGTGCCCGTCGCTATCGCTCCCGCTTCGAAACACGCCCGTATCCGTGGCGACCACTCCGCCAAACGGGCGAGATCTCGTGCTCGCACGTAGTACCTCGCCTTGGTGAGCGCCGGGATGATGTTGGGGGCGGCGCCGCCGAGCGTCACGATCCCGTGCACCTGATCGCCGGGCCCGGCATGCTGGCGAAGGAGACCGATGGCCACTTGGGCGACCGTGAGGGCATCGGCGGCGTTGAGACCGTGATCGGGGAAGGCCGAGGCGTGCGCCTCCTTGCCGTGGTAGACGACGTCGTAGTGCTCGACCGCCAGGCACGGCAGGCGATCGAACTCGACGGGGGACGGGTGGACCATCATGGCGGCGTTGACGCCGTCGAAGCCTCCCCTCTCGAGCATGAGGATCTTGCCACCACCTCCCTCTTCGGCCGGCGTCCCGAGGACCCGCACTGTGATCCCGATGTCGTCGGCGACCTTGGCAAGGGCCAGGCCGGCGCCGACCGCGGCGGCGGCGATGACGTTGTGGCCGCAGGCGTGGCCGATATCGGGGAGGGCGTCGTACTCGGCGCAGATGGCGACGACGAGATCGCCAGACCCTGCGCTGGCGGAGAAGGCCGTCGGGAGATCACAGATCCCTGTCTCGACGTCGAGACCACCGGCGGAGAGCATCTCGGCGCACCACGCCGCCGAGAGCTCCTCGGCGAAGTTGAGCTCGGGGTGCGAATGGATCCTGTGGGACAAGGCCACGAGCTCGCGTTCGAGATCGCTCACGACCGAGCGGGCGGCGTCTTTAACCGATTGGGTCGAGGCGCTCATTCGAGAACCGCCACGACGTCTCCGGCTCCGAGGGCGTCTCCTGGTTTCACCTTGAGCTCCTTTACTATTCCTGCCCGATCGGCGGTGATCGGGTTCTCCATCTTCATGGCCTCGAGCACGCATATCGTCGCGCCGGCCTCGACCGTCTCGCCCTCGGACACGAGCACCTTCACGATCGTTCCCTGCATCGGGACCGTCACACGGCCTCCCGTCCCGGCGACGGGCGTTCGCGAGGACGACCGCCGGTTCCCCTGGCGAGAAGGGCCGGCTTGGCCGGCTGCGCCGGAGGGACCGCTCCCGGCGCCGCCGACGATGGCGGCTGCCTCGGGCACCCAGAGCGTCACCCGGTAGCGGCGACCGTCCACCTCGGCGTCGACGTCTCGCAGCACGCGCCCGACCCTCTCACCGGCTGCACCCGCCGCGCCGGCTGCACCGGCCGCGCCGGTCACACCCGCCGCGCCGGCGGCATCGTCCCCCGACTGCTCCTCGCCGGCACCGACCGTCTCGCCGCCGGCTCGGTCCCCGTCGCCGCCCCCCGTCACGGTGGCAGAGAGGTCGAGCCGCTCCTCCACCCAGCGAGTCGAGTGCCGGGCGGCGACGAAGTCCTCGTGCTCGAGGATCGCAAGGTGAGCGGGGATCGTCGTCGCTATGCCCTCTACGACCGTCTCGCGAAGCGCCCGCAGCATCCGTCGCCGCGCCGCCTCTCTGTCGCCGCCCCACACCACCAGCTTTGCCACGAGGTTGTCGTAGTACTGGCTGACCGTGTCGCCCGTCTCGTAGCCGGCGTCGAGGCGTGTCCCGAACCCGCCGGGTGCCCGGAAGAGGGTGATGGTCCCGGGGCTCGGCAAGAAACGCCCCCCCGCCGGGTCCTCGGCGTTGATGCGGCACTCGATGGCGTGCCCGCGCCGGGCGGCGGCTATCTCCTCCTGCGAGAGCCCGATCCACTCGCCGGCGGCGACGCGAAGCTGCCACGCCACGAGGTCGAAACCGGTCAGGAGCTCTGTCACGGGGTGCTCGACCTGGAGGCGGGTGTTCATCTCGAGGAAGTAGAAGGCGCCGTCCTCGTAGAGGAACTCGACCGTGCCGGCGCCCTCGTAGCCGCAGGCGCGGCAGATCCGCACGGCTGCCTCGCCCATCGCCCGCCGGAGATCCTCGGGGAAGTCAGGCGCCGGCGACTCCTCGAGGAGCTTCTGGTGGCGGCGCTGGTAGGAGCAGTCCCGCTCGCCGAGCCAGACGGCGTTCCCGTGGCGGTCGGCGAAGACCTGCATCTCGATATGGCGGGGCCAGGTGAGATATTTCTCGGGATAGACCTCGGGCCGCCCGAAGTATGCCTCGGCTTCGCGCTGGGCGGACTCCATCGCCTCCGCCGCCTCGCTCGCAGAGGCGACGACCTTCATCCCGCGGCCGCCGCCCCCGAAGGCCGCCTTGACGGCGACGGGCCAGCCGTGCTCCTCGCCGAAGGCGACGATCTCGGAGGCGTTCGTGATGGCGACGCTGTGGCCGGGAACCCCGGCGACGCCGGCTTCTTCTGCCGCCAGGCGTGAGCTGATCTTGTCGCCCATGGTCTCGATCGCTTCCGGGGGCGGTCCGATGAAGACGGCTCCGGCGCCGGCGATCGCTCGGGCGAAGGCGGCGTTCTCGGAGAAGAAACCGTACCCGGGGTGCACGGCGGTGGCGCCGCTCCGCTCGAGGACGCCAAGGATCGCCTCTGTGTTGAGGTAGCTCTCTGCCGCTGTCTCGCCCCCGAGGGAGTACGCCTCGTCTGCCAGGCGTACGTGGAGAGCGTCGCGATCGAGGTCGGAGTAGACGGTGACGGTGGCGATGCCGAGCTCTCTACAGGTCCTGATCACGCGGACGGCGATCTCTCCCCTGTTCGCGATGAGCACCCTGTCGAACACGTCTCCTCCTCGGCGTATCCTCGCTGCACGATGCCGGCACGCCCGCCGTCCGAGGCTACTGCGACACCTGGCGGCAGCCCCAGCTGGCGGCCGTTTCTCACACCGGAGCGACTTGCCGAGACCGGCTCGACCAACGCAGATCTGCTGGAGAGGGCCCGGGCGGGCGCCCCCGAAGGCACGGTCATCCTGGCCGAGAGGCAGACGGCGGGCCGCGGGAGGCTCGGGCGGCTCTGGCTCGACCACCCGTCTGGCTCGGTGTTGTGCTCGATGCTCTTCCGCCCCCAGCTCGCACGGGAGAAGTGGCATCTTGCCGGGTGGGTGGTGGCCCTGGCTGCGGCCGATGCCGTCCGGGAGGCGGCGGGGGTCGACTGCGCCTGCAAGTGGCCGAACGACCTCGTCGCCGGGGCCGAGGAGCGCAAGGTCGCCGGCGTTCTCGGCGAGGTCGCCCCGGGCGATCCCGGAGCGCTCGTCGTCGGGATCGGGATCAACTGCCGCTGGCCGGCCGAGTTCCCACCGCCCGGCCTGTCCGATGCCGCCCTCATTGCCGTGAGCGCCATCTCGCTCGACCGGCTCGCCGGACGCCCGGTGGAGCCGGACGCCGTGGCGCTGCCGATGCTCGGAGGCGTGGCGAGGAGGTGGGACGAGCTGCGTCACGACGCCGGGGCCGAGGCGGCGCTGCGGAGCGAGTACAGGAACCGCTGTGCCACCCTCGGCCGGCTCGTGCTCGTGCAACTGCCGGACGAGGAGCTCGTCGGTCGCGCCCTCGACGTTGACGACTCCGGCTGCCTCCTCCTCGACGTCGGCACGTGCCTGCGGACCGTCGCCGCCGGAGACGTCGTGCACGTACGCCCAGGGGGCGCGTAGCGGTCGTCGCCCGGGAAGCTCACGGCGAGCTGGATGAGGGGTCTGCGGGCCAGCCATTAGCCTCGAAGCCATGAGACTCCTCGTCACGGGCGGAGCCGGGTTCATCGGCTCGAACTTCGCGCGCTACTGGCGCACTGCCCATCCGGACGACTGCGTCGTCGTGCTCGACGCCCTCACCTACGCCGGCAACCGGGACAGCCTCGCCGATCTCGAGGGCGGCGACGGCTCCAGGTTCGCCTTCGTCCACGGCGACATCGGTGACCAGCAGGCCGTGGAGGAGACCCTCAAGACCTACGGCATAGACACGGTCGTCAACTTCGCCGCCGAGAGCCACAATTCGCTCGCAGTCCTCGACCCCGGGCGCTTCCTGCGGACAAACGTCCTCGGGACCCAGGTGCTCTGCGAAGCTGCGCGCCGTGTCGGCGTCGGCCGCTTCCACCACATCTCCACCTGCGAGGTCTACGGAGACCTCGCCCTCGACTCGACTGAGTCGTTCGACGAGGAGTCGCCTTACCGGCCCCGCACCCCCTACAACGCCTCCAAGGCAGGCTCCGATCACGTCGTGCGCGCCTACGGCGAGACCTTCGAGCTCCCGGTGACGATCACCAACTGCTGCAACAACTACGGCCCTTACCAGTTCCCCGAGAAGGTGATCCCCTTCTTCACGACCCGGGCACTACGAGACGAGTCCCTCCCGATGTACGAGTCGACCGAGAACCGGCGGGAGTGGCTGCACGTCGAGGACCACTGCCGCGCCGTCGAGTCGGTTCTCCTGCACGGCAGGGTGGGCGAGACCTACCACGTCGGCTCTGGCCGCGAGGCGACGATCACCGAGATCGCCGACGCCGTCCTCGCCGCCACCGGGAAGCCGCAAAGCTTGAAGACGGTCGTCCCGGACCGTCCCGGGCACGACCGCCGCTACCTGCTCGACTCCTCGAAGATCCGTGAGGAGCTCGCCTGGACGCCGACAGTTCCCTTCGAGGCCGGCCTCGAGGCGACGGTCGCCTGGTACCGGGCGAACGAGTCGTGGTGGCGTCCCCTCATCGGGCGGTCGCCCGTCGTCGAGACGGCGTGGACGGGCGATCCCGGCGGCACCGGCCGCGCCTGAGAGCGAAGAGAGGCCGGCGTGCGCATCCTCGTGACGGGGGCTTCCGGGCAGCTCGGTTCCGAGGTCGTGCGGCTCCTCCAGCAACGCGAGGCGGAACGGCGGCGAGACCGGCTCGAGGTCGCCGCCGCCGACCACGCCAAGCTCGACGTCTCGCGGCGGGACGCTGTAATGGCGGCAATCTCGTCGTTCGAGCCCGACGTCGTCTTCCACGCGGCGGCCTGGACGGCGGTGGACGCCTGCGAGGGCGATCCGGACCGAGCACTCGCGGTCAACGGGCTCGGGACCCGGCATGTCGCCGAGGCGGCGCGCCGAGCGGGCAGCCACGTCGTCTACGTCTCTACCGACTACGTCTTCGACGGACGCTCGAGCGAGCCCTACACCGAGTGGGACACGACGAACCCGCTCTCTGCCTATGGGAGGTCGAAGCGCGCCGGCGAGCTTGAGATCGACCCGGTATGGACGACGGTGCGGACCTCGTGGCTCATGGGAAGGACCGGCAGCAACATCGCAAAGACGATCCTCAGGCTGGGGCGGGAGCGGGGCGAGGCCCTGCCGTTCGTCGACGACCAGACGGGGAGCCCGACAGTCGCCTGCGACCTTGCCGAAAAGCTCCTCGAGCTCGGCCTCGCGCGCCGGCCGGGCGTCTTTCACGTCACCAATCAGGGCTCGACGACGTGGTTCGGGCTCGCGAGGGCGGTGCTCTCCGCCGCCGGTCTCGACCCAGGCCGAGTCGAGCCGATCAAGACCGCCGAGCTCGTACCGCCCCGCCCGGCACGCCGCCCAGCCTTCTCCGTGCTCGACAACGCGGCGCTGCGCCTCGGGGGAGATCGGTTGCTGCCCGCGTGGGAGGAGTCGGTCGAGCGCCTCGTATCGGCCCTCGGCTGAGGATGCCCGACGAGGGCGCGGCCGCCCCGCAGGCTCGACCGGAGCGCCTCCCGGTGGCGGCCGTCGTCGTCAACTACCTGGCGGGAGAGTCGCTCGGCCGGTGCGTCGAGAGCCTGGCGGCAGAACGCCTTTCCGAGATCGTCGTCGTCGACAACGGCTCTCGCGACGGTTCGCTCTCCCCGCTCCGGCGTGCCGAGCGGCAAGGGAGAGCGCTCGCGCCGGCGAGTGTCGAGGTGGTCGACGCCGGGAGGAACCTTGGGTACGGCGCTGCCGTCAACCTCGGCGCCAGGTCGACGACGGCGCCCTGCATCCTCGTCTGCAACCCGGACCTGGTTCTCGAGCCCGGCGCCGTGGCGGCACTGCAGGACCGGCTGGCGGGCGAGGACGACCTGGCGATCGTCGGCCCCATGCTGAAGGACACCGACGGCAAGGTATACCCCTCGGGCCGTGCGTTCCCCGGCCTCGGGGACGCCATAGGTCACGGCTTCGTAGGGCTTGTCTGGCGAGGCAACCCGTGGACACGGCGGTACCGCCGCCTCGGAGCCGACCAGCACCGAGCGCGGCCGGCTGACTGGGTCTCTGGCGCCTGCTTCCTCGTTCGCCGCTCTGCCTTCGAGTCGGTGGGGGGGTTCGACGAGGCGTACTTCATGTACGTCGAGGACGTCGACCTTTGCTGGCGCCTGCGCCGAGCGGGCTGGGGCGTCTTCTACGAGCCCGCCGCCGCCGTCGTCCACGAGCAGGGCAGGTCCACCTCGCGACATCCCTACCGGATGATCGCGGCGCATCATGGGTCGATGTGGAGGTTCGCCGTGCGCTCGGCCCGTCGCCGGCAGCTCCCGCTTCTGCCCTTGGTGGCGGCTGGGTTGCTCGTGCGGCTCGCCCTGGCCCTGGCCGAGCACCTCCTCAGGCGTGTTCAGGACCTGTTCTCTCCCACGGCTAGTGTGATGCATCGTGCCCGGCGAGAACTTCAGTCGTAGGGTCGCGCGCGCCGCGGCTGTCGGCGGAGGGCGTACCTATCGCGCCCGGACCCCGTTCAGCTGGTACGCGATCCTCACCGTGATCTGCGTCGTCGGAGTCTTCCTCGTCGCCTACAGCCGCTACGAGGTGACGCACCCGGTGGCGAAGCACTTGAAGGCGGCATCGCCTCCGACGAGAGCGAACCAGTGGGAAGTCGGGCTGGACCTGTACATCTGCGGGCGGGTCAAGCATCTGGCGGCGAGCACCGACACCGACGAGCCCTACACCACGGACGGGAAGGGCGTCGTCACGATAGAACCGGGATTGGCTTCAACGCCGAGCCTCTACGGGGGCAAGAACGCCATCCTCAACGCCTTCCTCGTCTCGGCTTCCGTCGTCCTCGAGAACAAGTCCCTCCAGATCCCTGGAAAGGCCAAGACGCCCTCGACGACGACCACGACGACCTCGACCACGACGACGACGACAACCGATCCGAAGACGACCACGACGACAGCGACGTCCACGACGACCTCGACGTCCTCGACCACGACGACAACCACGGTTCCTCCACCAAAGCCGATCGTCTACAAGAACGGGCAGAGCTGCGCCGGCAAGAAGGGAGTCGTCCAGGTGAAGGTGTGGAAGTCGCCTTCCGCGAAGACCGGCACGTTGATCACGCGAGATGCCGGATCGCTTCGTTTCTCGAACGGGCAGTTGATCACGATCGCCTTCGTGCCGAAGGGTGCCCGCATCCCAAAGCCCACCTCTGCGAAGAAGATCGCCGACTACCTCGTGTCCAACCCTCTCGGACTGGCCTCGTAGCAAGGGCCGAGGGATCCCGCCCGGGCGCTGATGGACGCCATCGTCCTCGTCGGGGGTGAAGGGACGCGACTGCGCCCGCTCACCTACGACATCCCCAAGCAGATGCTCCCCGTCGTCGATCGACCCATGATCGAGCACGTCGTCGCCTTCCTGGCGGGCTTCGGCGTCGACAGGGTGGTGCTGTCTCTCGGTTACCGTTACGACACCTTCGTGAAGGCCTACCCGGAGCGCAAGCTCGCCGGTGCCAGGCTCGCCTTCGCGGTCGAGCAGACGCTCCTCGACACGGCGGGTGCCGTGAGGTTCGCGGCACGCCATACCGGGGTGGAGGGCACTTGCCTCGTGCTCAACGCCGACGTGCTCACCGACTTCGACCTCGACTCTCTTGTGGCGCTCCACCGGGAACGCGGCGCCGAGGCCACGATCCAGCTGGCGCCGGTAGAGGACCCGTCTCGTTTCGGGGTCGTCCCCGTCGACGGGGACGGGCGCGTCACCGCCTTCATAGAGAAACCTCCCCGCGACCTCGCACCTACCAACTACGTCAACGCGGGCTGCTACGTGCTCGAGCCGAGCGTCATCGCCCGGATACCCGAGGGGAGGCGCGTGTCGATCGAGCGCGAGACCTTCCCCCAGCTCGCTGCCTCTGGCACGTTGTACGCTCTCGCCTCGGAGGCCTACTGGCTCGACACCGGGACGCCGGAGAAGTTCCTGCAGGCGTCGCTCGACGTCCTGAAAGGCTTGCGCTCGGAGCGCTGCCGCCCGGCGGCGCCCCTCGCCGGCGACCGGGTGTACGCGGACCCGAGCGCCGTCCTCGCAGGCTCGGTGGGCCCGGCCAGCTATCTCGGGCGGGGAGCTGTCGTCGAGGATGGCGCCTCCGTCGAGGAGGCTGTGCTCCTCGACGGAGTGGTCGCCGCCGCCGGCTCCGTCGTGTCGGGGTCGGTCGTGATGGCGGGCACGAGGATCGGGGAGGACACCGTGCTCCGGTCGTCGATCGTCGGTCCGGGCACGAGCATCGGACCTTCGTCGAAGATCTCCGGTTACTCCATCATCGCCGCGAGCTGCGAGGTGCCGCCCGGCAGCGTGCTCGACGGGGGCAGGTTCCCCAGGCCATGACGCCCGACATGGCTCTTGTGCCATGACACGGGGTGCTCCCGGCGGGCGACCCCCCGAGAAGATGAGGTGCCTCGTCACGGGCGGCGCCGGCTTCATCGGCGCCGCCCTCGTCCACCGCCTCCTCGCCGAGGGGCACATCGTCGACGTCGTCGACGACCTCTCGACGGGCTCGCTCGCCAATCTCGCCGAGGCGCGATCCTCCGGAGGCACTTTCACCTTTCACAACCTTGACATCCGGGGTACCGACCTCCTCGAGCTGGCCGCCCGTCGCGCCCCGCACGTGATCTTCCATCTCGCCGCCAACGCCTCGATCGGCGTGTCGATCGAGCGGCCGCTCTTCGACGCTCAGGTCAACGTGCTCGGCACTCTCAGAGTGCTCGAGGCTGCCCGGGCGGCACGGGCCGCCAAGGTCGTCTACGCCGCCAGCGGCGGCAGCCTCTACGGCGACCTGGAAGGTGACGACCTCCCAGTCGCCGAGCACCACCCGCATGCTCCGACGACTCCGTACGGCGTCTCGAAGAAGGCCGCCATCGACTACATGGTCTCCTACCGCAAGCTGCACGGCCTCGAGTTCACCGCCCTGGCGCTCTCGAACGTCTACGGGCCCGGGCAGGACCCGAACGGCGAAGCCGGCGTGATCGCGATCTTCGCCGAGCGTCTCGTGAGAGGTGAGACCTGCGTCATCTTCGGGGACGGGGAGCACACGCGTGACTACGTCTACGTC
>JASHRK010000242.1 GCA_030037405.1 Acidimicrobiales bacterium
CCCGTCCTGCTCGGTGATCGAAACGCGTGGCGCGCCGCGGACCAACAACGCCCGCCGCACGATACCCGGCTCTTCCACGACCGGTCGTTCCACGAAGGCCTGGGCAACCGCCTTGAACCCGGGGTGTCGTTTCGGGGGTCGTCTGGTGGGGTCGCTCTCATACGACCCCCCGGGCATGCCGAGAAACCCAGGGTCAACGCGATTGCGACCGAGTCGTCACCGAGGATGCGCTCCGGGAAGTGGCCGCCCCACGGTCACTTCACGGCACTGGACGCCCTCGCCTCGGTGGCCGACGCCCGAGCGTACCGATGCCCGCGCCAGCTTTCCCGCCTTCGATAGCGCCGGTGCCGGCAGCTGTGGTACTAGCGAAGCGGCGCCCGCCCGTCTGACCCCGACGGCTCGTGCCAGGCCGGCGCTCCCACCTCGTCGACGATCGAGCACTGCGTCGATGGTCGCAGTGCCGCCGCCGAGCCGTCTCGGAGTCCGTGGGGAGCTGTTCAGACGGCCCAGCCGTCGGGTACCGATTGGTACCGTGTCGGCAGTGACGAACGAGGACTCGGCGCGGACTGCATCCGAGTATGACGGAATGGCGGGCGAGTACGACCGCCACAACGCGAGCAGTGCTGCCAACAGCTACTACGAGCGCCCTGCGACGATATCGTTGCTCGGCGACGTCCAGGGCAAGCGGGTCTTGGAGGTCGGCTGCGGTACCGGGCCGCTCACTCAGTGGCTCGTTGACCACGGCGCGAAAGTGGTGGCATGCGATGTGAGCGCCGCCATGCTCGAGATCGCCCGCTCACGGGTCGGCGAGAACGCAGAACTGCACCACCACGATCTGGCTGAGCCGCTTACGTTTCTTGAAGACGCGAGCGTGGACTTGGTGGCTGCGTCGCTCGTGTTCCACTACCTGCGCGACTGGGCCCCGCCGCTACGTGAGCTTCATAGGGTGCTCCGACCTACGGGCTCGTTGGTGATGTCCATACATCACCCCGCATGGGACTGGAGGAATCATTGCCCTGAGGATTACTTCGCCTTTCTTCAGGTGTCGGAGGTATGGGTCGAGCCACATGCTGTCACCTTCTGGCGCCGCCCTCTCGCCGCAGCGACTGATGCCGTGAGCGAGGCGGGATTCCTCATCGAGCGCCTGGTCGAGGCCAGACCGAGTCCGGAGCTCGAGACGCGAGACCCGAGCGCGTTCCAGGAGCTGATGACCGGGCCGTTCTTGATGCACTTACGCCTCAGACCCGCACAACCGGACGGCAGTGTCGCCGGGATTGCGGGGCACTCCTCCGCAATCCGCGACGGACTGAGAGTGCCCTGATCGTCGGATCGGTGAGGCATATTCTGGCCTACGTAGCGACGAGTGCTTGCTGGAGCGAGTCGTTACACCCTGCCAATTTCGGAAGTGCCACTTTTTTACGGGAACGCGCCACCCGTCATACCTGGAGGCCTGAGCACGTACTTCGGTGATGTATTGACATTTTCGTGCGGCTCGTCGGGTTACTCTAACCCACCCGGTATCGATGATCCAACAAACTGGACCTACGCTATTGCGCCCGATCCCGGACCGGTCTCGTTAGTTACAATGGCGGACGCGGATCCACATCCAGCGCAAACTATCGATGCGACGACTGGGTAGCCCATCGGCTATACAGTCTTTGACTACGTGACGGACTCTTACCTTTGTGGGCCCCAGTGGCAACTGCTTCCACCATCGCTTGTGAGCAGCCAGTCGAGTCGCAGAGTGGACAGCACGTCTTACCGTGGAGCATGAGCCCAGCGCGCTTACTCATTAGCTTTCGCAGTCGCGCTGATGAGGCAGGTTTGCGAGTTCATGTCGCGCGTTAGCATCGATATTATGGAACTATCTGCTGGCATCTTTCCCAGGGAGAGATTCTTCATCATAGACAATAGACAGCAGCCTCGATGTGGTTCGTAAGCGCGTGGGCAATAGATGTCAAGATCACAGAGTGCAACTGCTCGCGCCTTTCTCGGGGAGGCGGTGCAGGGACTCCCGCATGAAACCAGCGTCTCGTCGCAGGACGGGGTCATCGCGTCCATCGGGCAGGAGCTTGCGACGAACGCGCCGAGCAGCGCGCGGACAAGCTGGATCTGGGGCCAAGCCTTACGCCAGCTAACCCGAGAGTCGGCATAAGAGCTACCTGTCGGCGGCCCGGCTGGCCGGTTGCGCTATTCAGGAATCGGTGCTAATTCGCTGCTGACTGACGGCACCGTATGCTTTGTGCCGAGACACATGCGGTACCGTGTCACCAGTTGCCACCCAAAGTCACTCCGATGGCGGTGCCGTTCACACCGCTCGCCTCAGGGCTCGCAAGCCACGCGATTGCGGCGGCAACTTGCGCCGGTTCCAACACACGTCCAGCAGGTGATGCGGCCGCCCGTTCGTCCCAGACCTCTTCGACACTGATGGAACGTCTTCTCGCTTCTGTCTCGGCGTCTCGCTCGGCCATCTCCGTACGCCGCACCCAGCTCGGAAGCACGGCGTTGCAGGTGATTCCGAAGGGCGCAACGTCGCACGCCACCGAGCGCACGAGACCCATGAGTCCTGCCTTCGAGGCTGAGTAGGCGGACATCGCGGGGGCGCCAACCGAACCGGCCGTTGAGCCGAGGAGGATGATCCGTCCGAAGCCAGCCGATCGCATGGCGGGCGCGGTGAGACGAATGAGCTCGAATCCGGCGTCCAGGTTGATCGCCATGGTCGCGCGCCACGCCTCAGTCGTCTGCTCCCAAATCGGCTGGTCAAGGAAGCCTCCGAGACCCGCCGCGTGCACGAGGATCAGGGGTTCTCCGATCCGCTCGACGGTGGCTGCGACGGCGAGAGCACAGCCGTCGGGCGAGTCGAGCGATTGGGCGATGGAGCAGATGCCAGGTCGCTCCCGACAGAGGGTGTCGAGCGGCTCAGCGCGACGGCCAACAGCCACGACAGAGTGCCCACTGCTGGCCAGGCGTAGGGCGCTCTCTCTGCCGATCCCGGTGCCCGCACCTGTCACCAAAGCAACTCGGTGCTGCATCGACACGGCGCTGAGCCCCTCACTCGGGGTTGCTGGGTCCTGTGTCACTTGTGGCGGACACTTTGAGCGGTGGCGCGGCCCGTTTGGGGGTGTGGATCACATCGCGCAGCCGCCGCACGGCTGCTGCCGGGTCCTGCGCCCCCCAGACATTCCGGCCGACTGCTGCTCCAGCAGCTCCCATAG
>JASHRK010000243.1 GCA_030037405.1 Acidimicrobiales bacterium
CGGTGGTCGAGCTCGACGAGGCGAGCCACCGTGCAACCGGCTACTCGGGCGGCTTTGCCGCCTACCTGGAAGCGCGCGCAACCCGCCGCCGTCATGCCGTCGAGGCTTACGAGACGTACGTGACCGAACGGGACCGCCTGCGGACACGAGACCGTGAACAGCGGCAGTGGGCTGTCCAGGGCGTGGCGAGGGCGAGGCGGGCACCTCGAGACGGCGACAAGGCGCAACGGGACTTCCGGCTCAATCGCACGGAGAAACAGGCGTCAAAGGTCAGGATCACCGAGAGGGCCCTCGAGCGCCTCGAAGTGGTCGAGGCGCCGTACGAGCCGTGGCAACTGCGCCTCGAGCTCGCCGTCGCCGGGAGATCCGGCGACGTCGTCGCCCGCCTCGAGGGTGCGGTGGTCGAACGTGGTAGCTGGCGCCTCGGGCCGCTCGACCTGGAGCTGCGGTGGGCGGAGCGGATGGCCGTGCTCGGACCGAACGGGAGCGGGAAGTCGACGCTCATCGCCGCCCTCCTTGGACACGCCGAGCTCACTGCTGGGCGCCGCTGGATGGGGCCCTCGGTCGTCGTCGGTGAGCTCGGCCAAGAGCGGCGGCGGCTCCAGCAAGGCCAGCCACTCATAGAGGTGTTCCTCGCCACAACGGGGTCGACGACCACCGAGGGGCGCTCGCTCCTCGCCAAGTTCGGGCTGGGTGCCTCCCATGTGACGCGCCTCGCCGCCTCTCTCTCGCCGGGGGAGCGGACGAGAGCGGAGCTGGCCCTCTTCATGGCCAAGGGGGCGAACTGCCTCGTCCTCGACGAGCCGACGAACCACCTCGACCTGGCGGCGATCGAGCAGCTGGAGGAAGCGCTCGCCTCGTGGCCCGGGACGCTCGTGCTCGTGACACACGACCGGCGGCTCATCGAGTCGGTCAGGCTGACACGGCAGCTTCATCTCGAGGCCGGGCAGGTCGTGTCTAATGTCGCCCTGTGACCGACGAGGCGGCCTTCACCTCCGCGATGCGGGAGGCGCTCTTGGAGGCCCGTCTTGCCTTGGCGGCCGGGGACGTCCCGATCGGGGCCGTCGTCGTCATGGACGGCGCGATAGTCGCTCGGGGCCACAACGAGCGCGAGGCACGCAGTGATCCCACCGCTCACGCCGAGGCTCTCGCCCTGCGGGAAGCCGCTCGCAAGACGGGGTCATGGCGGCTCGAGGGGGCGACATTGGTCGTGACGCTCGAGCCGTGCCCGATGTGCGCAGGGGCGGCGGTGGCGGCGAGGGTCGAACGGGTGGTTTTCGGCGCCCCCGACCCGAAAGCGGGCGCCTGTGGCTCGCTCTACAACATCTGCGCCGACCCCCGCCTCAATCACGAGGCAGAGGTGGTCCCCGGTGTTCTCGGCGAGGAGTGCGGAGAGATGCTCCGGAGTTTCTTTGCAAAGAGGCGGAAGAGGTAACCTCTTCGTGGCGGCGCGAGGTGACGCGCCGGGGGATTGGCGAGGCACGATGAGGGCTCTGGCGGTGCCGAAGGTGTCAGCTGGGTTGGCGACGCGTGCCGGGCTCGTCGTGCTGGCTTTGCTGGTATTGCTGGCGGGGTTGGGCCTCGCCGGGTGCAGCTCCGTGGCGAACGACGTCGCCGCCCCTCTCGGTGTCATCAAGGACACCGACGTCACCGTCGAGACGACTCTGCAGGCTGTTCTGCAAGCGGCCGAAGTCGGGCTCGAGACGAGAGGATCGTTCGCCGGCTTCGGGCCGGGCAGCTCCAGCGGCACGAACGTCACGCCAGGTGCCTCGAGCGGGCCTGGACAAGTGTCGTACGCAGTTACGCCCGGCGGAGGCGGTCTCGTGATCGCCGCCTGGAACAAGGCCGATCGTCACTGCATCGGCGCCGTCGACGTCCACGGGACCATCCCGGTGTCCGTGCTCGGCATCACGAGCCCGGGCGAGTATTACTTCGTCGCCCCGGCGGCATCGTCCTCAGCTTGCGATGCCGCTTCTCTCGAGAGTGAGGGGAGCGCTCCTTCCGGTTGGCCAGAGGCACCCTCTACGGCAGGTTGGCCGCAGATCTAGTTCTCTGCGTCGGCCGCTCCGTTCGGCCGCCCCGTCAGGCGCCTTCGAGCCCAGGCGTCGCTTCGGCCTACAATCGCCTTCGGCCTAGGCTGGATCGCCGGAGGGATGCGAGAGTGGCCGAATCGGGCGGTCTCGAAAACCGTTGTACGTCCTGCGTACCGTGGGTTCGAATCCCACTCCCTCCGCCGAGGCCGGCACGCTAGCGACCTCTGTCTGTTCGTGTGCAACCTCTCTCCCTGCCCACGGGCTCGGAGGTCAGAGCAGGTCGGCGTGCTTCACGATGAGGTCCTCGAGGGCCTCGCGCAGCAAGCTCGCTTCCGGCCGCCCGGTCCGCTGCGAGAGCTTGGCAAGCCGGTAGAGGCCGGCAGGCGGGTAGTAGCTGGTCTTGAGCACCATCCGGCCTTCCGTGGCGATCGAGATCCTGTTGCCTCCCTCGCGCTTGGAACGTACGAGAGCACTGTCGGCTGCCGCGAGAAGCTCCTCCACCGAATCTCCGTGCTGCGGCCTACCGGCGACTCCCGCGGAGATCGTCACGGGCTCTAACTCCTGGATCGCCCGGCGGGCCGACTCCAACGCGATAAGGAGACTCTCTGCGGGAGCGTCGAGCAGCGCCGCCGCGAACTCGTCACCCTTGACGTGACAGACAAGCGGATCTGACCCCAGACAGCGTCGCAACGCCTCTTCCGTCCGAGCAAGCACGGCGTCGGCCTCGGCCCCACCGATCGAGTCGTTCAGTGGCGCGAAGTCGTCCAGGTCGAGCACGGCTACCGAGACGGCACGCCTCGCTTCGATTGCTTCTAGCTCGCCCCGAAAGTTGTCGAGGGAGAGAGCCGACGATCCGTAGGGAGACATAGCTCTGATATATATCCCTTTAGTATAAATATGTCAAGCTGGGAGCAGAGCATGAGTACCCTTCGCGTGTGCGGGGTCGCGCCTCGT
>JASHRK010000244.1 GCA_030037405.1 Acidimicrobiales bacterium
CATGGAGGCGAGCCTGCCGATGCAGCGAGGCCGGACGGGCACGCTGACCCACGACTACACGGGCAACGCCATGGCGACCCTCTTTGCCGCGCTGCACGTTCTTACCGGGGTGGCGAGCGGACCGTGCCTGCCCAAACACCGCAAGACCGAGCTCTTACCGTTCCTGTGCACGATCGATCGCGAGGTGCCGAAAGGCCTGCAGGTCCACATGATCTTGGACAACTGCGGCACCCATACCCGCGCCAATATCGTCGCCTGGCTGCAAGAGCACCCCCGCTTCTACCTGCACTTCATTCCAACCTCGAGTTCATGGCTGAACATCGTGGAGTGTTGGTTCCGAGGTCTCACCGGAAAGACGCTCCGAAGAGGAGCCTTCGAGTCGGTCCCGGACCTCGTCGCTGCCATCGAGACATACATGGAGGTGAAGAGTGACCACCCGAAGCCGTTCATCTGGACAGCCACCACCGAGGAGATCCTCGAGAAGGTCCGTCGAGGCCGAGTCGCCCTCAAGACAATCGCCTGTTAATACAGCGACGTTACAATTGTCAACTGATGCTCGAACTGACCGATAGTCGTTGTGTGGATGCATTCCCGGGGTGTTGCGGCTCCGCGCCGCTTTCGCGCTGCCCGGCTCCCGCGCCGGACAGCGGGAGGACGGCGTGAGAGGGACGCACAGCCGCCATATCGCCGGCAGGAGAGCCTCTCGTGGCTGACCGCGATGCCGCTCGCGACGTGTCCCTCACCCTCCGGGACGCATCGGAGCTGGACGACGTCGACACATGGCTGACACGCCCGCCGTCCCCTCCTCGCCGGCTTCGTCGCCTTCACTTACCGAGGCGGTCTCTCGCTGCGATCGGGAGGAGGTTACCGAGCCGGGCAGCCCCCCGAGTGGCGCTCGGTCTCGGGCTAGCCGTCTGGGGGCTGTTTGCGGGCTACGACATCTGGCGATGCGTCTACGGTCCGATACTCGACTGGCAGGACACCGTCACCTACGAGGCGGCGGCGCGGTTCCCGATCCTCAGCATCGGCTTCCTTGCCGGGCAGAGGCCTCCTGTCATCCCTCTCCTCTGGAAGCTCACAGGAACCAACATGAGCTTCGCCCTCACCCAGACTGTCATTTCGGTCCTCTCTTGGTCTCTTCTGGCGGGGACGGTCGCCTTTGTGCTCCGCTCACCCTGGAGAGCTCTCCTTGGCGGAACGGTCGTCCTCGTGTTCGCGAGCACCTGGCAGGTCACCGAGTGGGACTGGTCAATGCTCACGGAGAGCATCTCGCTCTCCGCCCTGGCGGTGATGTTCACGTCCGCCTTCTGGCTTGCTCGCAGGATCACCCTTCCCCGCGGGCTCGTCTTCGTGGGCGCCTGCCTCGTCTACGAAGGAGCCCGTGACCAAGGAATCTGGGTCATCGGGACCTTGGGTCTCATCGTTGCTGGCCTCTCTCTTTTCTGGCTCGTCAGGCACCGGGCGAGCCAGGCACTGCGGGCGGGGCTCCTCGCGCTCGCCCTTCTCGCGATATCGGCCACCGCAGAGGTGGCGGCGGAGTCATCGCACCGGAACGTCATCAACGTCTACAACGTCTTCGAAGTGAGGGTCTTTCCCTTCCCGTCCAGGGTTGCGTGGTTCGCCGCTCACGGGATGCCCGAAGCAAAGGCGATCGACGCCCTCGCCGCTTCTGCGCCCCGGCCCGCTCCTGGCACGCGCACGGTGATCTATCCAGACCTAGACAGCAAGCCCTGGCTGCCCCTTGGACGATGGTTCGAGAACGACTCCCAGCTCGTGTACGCGGAGTACCTGATCACTCACCCCGTCTACGTCTTCACGGCTCCGTTCGCCAAGCCGGAGCTCACCTTCAACGACGCGGGTGGCAGCCTCGCCTTCTACGCAGGTCCGGGGCCGTTGCTCGGCGTCGTGCCGACCTTGATGTTCCCACCGGGCGATGTCGTCGTCTTCCTCGGCCTCTTTGCCGGCGCCCTCCTGCTCTTCCGGAGGATGACACGAGTCGTCGAGGTGAGGATGCTCGTGGGACTGCTCGTCGTAGGCCTCGTCGCCGTTCTCTTTGCCTGGCACGGGGACGGAGAAGAGGTTGCACGCCACACCATCGAGGGGAATGTCGAGGCTCGGCTCGCCGTGATGCTCCTCCTCGTCTTCGGCGTGCTCTGGAGACGCGGAGCAAAGGCTGCAGAGGCGATCGAACTCCCTGTCAGTGAGTCGCACCCAGTTCTGTCACCGTGCGTCCCACCGGAACCATCGGATACCCAAAGCGGCGCCGGCCACTACGTAGCCGGCGCAAGCGACGACCGAGAGGGTGTCGTGACTGCTCCAGCGCGAGAGGTCGAGCACGCCGGCGTAGAGGCTCATCGTCACGCCGACGGGCGACCAGAGGGCGACTGACTGCATCGTGGCACCGAGCGATCCCTCGAGACCGAGCAGGCCGAGGAAGACGAGGCAGAGGTAGAGGATCCGGCCTGCCGAGTTCACGCTGTCGGCCGACCGGACGAGGCCGACGAGCGCCTGGCCGATGGCAAGAAACACAGCTCCACTGAGGAGCGAGGCCGCCAGCACCAGGAGGTACTGCTCTGCCGAGAGGTGGAGATGGTGGATGCGCCCCCCTACGACCGCCACGACGAGAGCGATGACGAGGTTGGCGACGCTCTGCACGGCGAGGCGGCTCGCCATGATGGTCCAGGTTGGTGCCGGCGTGACACGCAGCCGTTGGAAGACCCCCTTCTCACGGTCACGAGCCACCGAGAGGGCGTAGCCCATGATCGACGTCGACACGAGGCCGTAGGTGATGCACACCCCCACCACGAGGAGCGAGCCACCCAGTCGATTCTCCCCACGGGCATTGTTGGTGACGAGGAGGAGGGCGATCGGGAGAAGGATGCTCAGTATGAGTGACCGGCGGTTCTTGACGAGCACGGCGAAGTCCGCTCGCAGGAGCGAGCGGAGGATGTCGACAGGGCTCGGAGCGGGGCTCTGCGCGGGGGAGACGACGGCCGCGCTAGTCACGGATCTCGCCCCCGGTCAGCCCGATGAACACGTCCTCCAAGGTGACGTCGCCATGTGCCGCCTCCCGCACGAGCGGGTCGTCACGGTGCTCCTCGACGAGCGCCCGGGGAGCACCGGTGGCGAGCAGCCTTCCATGGTCGACGATGGCCACCCGGTCACAGACCGCCTGGGCCTCCTCCATGGAGTGGGTGGTGAGGAGGATGCTCCCCCCGCCGTCGCGGATGTGCTCGATCCGGCTCCAGAACTGCCGGCGCGCCTGGGGATCGAGACCAGTGGTCGGCTCGTCGAGGAGGAGGAGCACCGGACCGTGGATGAGCGCGATGTAAAGAGAGAGGCGCTGCTGCTGGCCGCCGGACAGCTGCTTGAACTCTCGGGAGGCATGGGACCCGAGCCCGATCGACTGGAGCCCGGCTCCGATCTCCTCGTCGGACAGAGCCAGTCCGTAGAGACCGGCGTAGAGGCGGACGATCTGGGCGATGGTGAGCTCGGACTGGAAGCTCGTCGCCTGCAGCTGGACGCCCAGCTTGGCGCGTGCCTCGGTCGGGTGGCGCTCGACCTCGATCCCATCGACCAGGACCGTGCCCGCCTGGGGTCGCACCAGGCCCTCGATGGCGCTCAGCGTGCTCGTCTTGCCTGCCCCGTTCGGTCCGAGGAGCCCGAAGATCTCACCCTGTCCGATCTCGAAGCTCAACCCCTCCACAGCACGCTTGCTCCCGTAGGCGACGACGAGGTCGTCGACGTACAGGACGTCGGAGGCGGAGGCCGCCCTGTGCTGATCGCGCCGATCGCGCCGTAGCGTCGCCGCCTCGGGGAGCGGGGGAGTGGCGCGAGCCGATGCCTCGGCATCGTCGGGACGCGGTCCTTGGCGGCGCCGAGACCTCACGGTGCCGATCCCGATGCGCACCACGAGGAGCAAGCCGATCACGATGAGCAACACGGTCCCGCCACCGTCGAACGCTCCGAGGATCATCCCGCCGACCTCCCGGCGTCGGCGCGGACCGCCACCTTGGGCGTGAGCCGCCGGGCCAGCAGGTCCAGAGCATCGAGCACCTCTCGGAGATCTCGGTCGTCGTCGGTCTCCATAGCTCGTGCGAGGACGCCGTCGACGGGTGCCTTGACGGTCGTCACCGAGCGCCTGATGACGGACGGGACGACCTTCACGAGGGTGCGGCGACGGTCGGCGGGGTCGATCTCGGTCTCCACCACGCCGAGGTCGCGGAACTTGGCGACGGTGGTGGAGACGTGGCTCTGGGGATAGCCCGTGCGCTCGGTGATCTCCGAGATCGAGCTGCCCGGATGCGTGCCCAAGTCGACGAGGATGAGCCGGTCACCGGGGCGTAACGGGCCACGGGGGAGCGCGAGCTCAGCCAGCTTCATGAGCTTGTGGCCGAGCATGAACATCTGCACCCCATTCACATCAGAAATGATACATCGGAACAGATGGAATGTTCAAGCGATCCCCGAGAGCGTTATCGCATGAGGGCGCGCAGCTCCCGGTAGCCGATCAAGGTGACACCGTGCCTCTCGGCAGAGGCGCGCAAACCGTCGGGCGAGGTCAGGTAGCGATTCTCCTGGACTCGCCTCGACGCGTCGGGTGACATCGCCTGTAGCTCCGGCGTGTCGGCGGCGGGCTGGAAGGACGCCTCCGTGACGCCCGGCCGGAGCGCTCCGATGACCGCTTCCAGCTTGGGCTCTCCCCCGCTGCTGGATGCGGGGACGAGGTGGTCGGGGAAGACGACGCCTCTCTCCTGCGCCAGCCGACGAAACGGGAACCCGGCCAACCTCTCGCTCGCCTCCCCACTCAGGCGCAGCGGGAGCCGGAACTCGTCGGCGAGGTCGAGGTAAACGTCGAAGAACTCGGCTCGCAGCTGGAGGGTTCCCATGTGGGAGTCGATGTGGCTCACGTCGAAGCCCCAGTAGATCGCCCGTTCGACCTGCGCCCGGCACTCTCTCCGGACCTCGTCCAGGTCGGCGTGATCCCACACGTCGGCGACGGTGCGAGGAAAGCCGCCGTCGCCGTCGAGGAGCGAGGGAGCCTGCGTGATAGGCCCCCAGCGGTAGAGGTCCCACTCCGCGTTCAGCGTGAGGTGGACGCCGATGTCCTCGCCCCGGTACTCGGCAGCCGCTCCCCGGGCCCAGGGGCAGGGGACCATGAGGGAGGCGGAGGTGGCGGCGCCCTCGCGAAGGGCCGAGTACACGCCCATGTTGGCGGCGTGCGACGAGCCGAGATCGTCGCAGTTGACGATCAAGAGACGGTCGCCCGGCCCGAAGCCGAGCCGGGAGCTGAGCGTCTCGGTCACGCCCGCGCCCGTAGCTCTTCCTGCAGCTTGGCGTCCCGGGCCCTCACGTCGTCTGCCATCTTCTCGACGAAGGAAGAGAGCCTTCTTGTGAGCTCGTCGTTCCCGAGGGCGAGGATGCGCACGGCGAGCAGCCCTGCGTTGCGGGCTCCGTCGACAGCCACCGTCGCCACCGGGATCCCTCGTGGCATCTGGGCGATCGACAGGAGGGAGTCGAGACCGTCGAGGTTCTTCAAGGCGATGGGCACGCCGATGACGGGCAGCACCGTCGTCGCCGCCAGCACGCCCGGCAGGTGGGCGGCACCTCCTGCTCCTGCGATCACCACCTCGATGCCCCGGCCGGCGGCAGACCGGGCGTAGGCGATGGTGTCGTCCGGGGTCCTGTGGGCGGAGAGGACCCGCATCTCCCAGGGGACGGCGAACTCGTCGAGAGCGTCCGCCGCCTGCTGCATGACGGGGGCGTCGGAGTCGCTTCCCATGACTATGGCTACGCTCATCGTCCTCCTCGTGTCGTCGTTCGTCTTGTCGGACTGCTTGTCGTGCGGCCTTTCCCGGCAGGCGCGAGCTTGCGCCTGGCGAGCGGGAGAGGCGCGAGCTTGCGCCCGATGATCCCGAGGACGACCCCGATGGCGACGCCGCCGGCGACGTCGGAGGCGTGATGGATCTTCGTATGTATCCGGCTGGTGGCGACGACGGCGGCGACGGTGAAGTACACCGGTGCCAGCTCGTCCCCGTCCGACAGCAGGGTGGCGGCGCAGAAGGCGGCCGTGGCGTGCCCGCTCGGGAAGCTCGAGGTGATCGGCTGGCGGAACGGGTGCGGGTGGTCTATCACTGCGGCGGGGCGGCGCCGCCCGAAGAGCGACTTGAGGCCGGCGTTCACGAGGACGGACTCGACCCCCGTGGCGACGATCCCCCGCAGAGCCGCCCGTTCGTCGTTGGGCCGGCCGCGAAGCGCCCGCAGGAGGGCTAGCACTACCCAGATGAGGCCGAAGTCCCCGAGGGCCGAAGCGCTGTAGAAGACGCGGTCGGCGAGCGGGTCGCCCCGTAGGCGGTCGAAGAGAGCGTCGACTCGGTCGTCCACACGATGGACGAGATCCCTCATGACCTACAGAATGTCACCCCGGTGAGCAGGCGTAGCGCGCCGAGCTTTCCGACGCCGACCAGTGGCGAGATCTAACGGGGGCTCTCTGACGCCAGCTCGTGCCCGCCTGCGTCAGGCCGATACCTGCACCGGCACCGGCCGCACGGCGGCTGCAGGGTCGCCGCCGAAGGCGGGGCAGTACTGCTTGAAAGCGCACCAACCGCAGAGGCTGGAAGGGTTGGGCCGGAAGTCCGACTGGTCACAGGCCCGCTCGATCGCCTTCCATACGGCGGCGGCACGCTGGCGCACCCCTCTCATCGAGAGGTCGGTCGGCTCGGCCGAGACGACGACGCGGTCCTTCAAGTAGAGGAGGCGCACGACGGCCGGCCGTTCGCCGAGTATCTCCTCGCAGAGCAAGGCATAGAGCTGGACGCCTGAGAGCCGTGACTTCGCCTGCTCGGCCCGGGGCGCCCGACCCGTCTTATAGTCGACGACGGCAAAACGCCCGCCTGGTAGGACATCCAGCCGGTCGATGATCCCGCGCAGCACGAGACCGTCCACGTCGACTCGCATGTCGAGCTCGAGGCCGACGGGCGTGACGGTGTTCGGGTCCTCGAGCTCGAAGTAACGGTCGAGGAGGACGCCGGTCTGGCGGCAGAGGAGCTCACGGCCTTGCTCGTCGAGCCCAAGCCCGAGCACGTCGGGCTGCTCGCGCATCTCGCTCCACGCCTGGGCGAGCGCGACGTCGGCCCGCCTTCTGTCCCGCTCGCCCCGATCGGTGTAGGTGAACAGGAGCTGGAGCGCCCGATGGGCGAGGGTGCCGCGCACGGCCGGGAGGGACGGCGGCTCGGGCAGGCGATCGATCACGGAGAAACGGAAAGCAAGGGCGCACGAGGTGAAGGCGTTGATCTTCGACGGCGTGAGGGTCGAAGGGAGCCGTAGCGAGACCGGCTCGGCAACCGGCCCTACCGACTCCGCCTCGGAGACAAGAGCGACCGTCGCAGACATCGCTTCTTAGGCTACGCCGGGGGTGTGTCAATAACGGGGATGGTAGAAACGTCCCCGATGCAGTCCTTCCTAGCCGCCTCGGGTTACATCGCGCTCGTCGTCTTGACGTTCGCCGAGGCGGCGTGCGTGCCGATCCCCTCTGAGATAACGCTCGGTTACGCGGGCTATCTGGCGGCCAGTCACCGCCTCGAGATCCTGGTGGTGATCCTTGTCGGCACGCTCGGGGAGCTGTGCGGCTCCTACGTCGGCTGGGGCATCGGTAGGTTCGGGGGGCGGCCGCTCGTCGACCGGCTCGGGAGGTTCGTTCTTCTCACCAAGACCGACCTCGACAGGGCGGAGCGGTGGTTCTCGCGCAGGGGGGAGCAGGCCGTCTTCGTCGGTCGCATCCTCCCGGTGATACGGACGTTCATCTCGCTCCCGGCGGGAGTGGCCGAGATGCGGGCATGGCGCTTCGGGGCCGCCACGCTCGCCGGGTCGCTCGTGTGGTGCAGCGCCCTTGCTCTCGCCGGCTACGAGCTCGGAGCCAACTGGCACGATCTCACGAAGGGCTTCAGCGACGCCGGGTACGTGCTTGCCGCTCTGGCGGTGGTCGGGATCGTCGTCTT
>JASHRK010000021.1 GCA_030037405.1 Acidimicrobiales bacterium
GACACCGGCCTCGAAGGTAGCGGGGAATCGCCGGGCATCTGGAGATGTTGACAGCAAGGTGACCTCTACGACACCTCATTTCACCATCACGTGGGACTATCGCTGTCCCTTCGCAAGAAACGCCCACGAGCACCTCCTCACCGCCCTCGAAAGCGGAGCTCCGTTCGACGTGACCTTCCTCGCCTACTCGCTCAGCCAGGGACACGTCGAGGAGGGAGAGACGTCGGTGTGGGACGAGCCGGAGAAGGACACGGCCGGAGCCGCCATGCAGGCGGGCATCGTCGTGCGCGACCGCTTCCCGGACAAGTTCCTGGCGGTCCACCGTGGCCTCTTCGCCCTTCGCCACGACGACGGCGGAGATCTCCGAGACGAGGCTGCCGTGCGGCAGGTGTTGACGGAAGCGGGCGTCGACGCAGACGCGGTCTTCGCCGAGATCGAGAGCGGCTGGCCGCTCGAGACGTACCACAAGGAGCACGACCGCGGCGTGGCGGACCATACGGTCTGGGGTGTGCCGACCTTCATCGCGAACGACCAGGCTGTCTTCGTGCGGGTGATGACGCGACCTGAAGGAGATGGCGAGCTCGCTCGTCGCACCATCGAGCGGGTGCTCGACCTCGTGGTCGGCATGCCCGAGCTCAACGAGTTCAAGCACACGACTATCCCTCGTTGAGCTCGCGTGGGCTCAACCGAGCGATATCGGCTCGTCGTCTCCGATCCCCTCGCCGAGCGGAATATCGACCAGACCGAGCTCTGCCCCCAGCTCATGATCTGCCCCCAGCTCATGATCCGTGCCGGTCGCCTGCCTGATCCGCTCGTCGAGCTCGATCATCATCTCAGGGGTCTCTCGCAGGAACTGCTTGGAGTTCTCCCTCCCCTGCCCGAGCTGCTCGCCCTCGTAGGTGTACCAAGCACCTGACTTCTTCACGATGCCGAGGTCGACGGCGACGTCGAGGACCGACCCCTCCCGGCTGATCCCCTTCCCGTACATGATGTCGAACTCCGCCGACTTGAAGGGCGGAGCGCACTTGTTCTTCACGACCTTCACCCGGGTCCTGCTCCCGATGACCTCAGCACCGTCCTTGATGGACTCGACGCGCCTGATGTCAAGGCGGACCGAGGAGTAGAACTTGAGGGCGCGACCCCCGGGCGTCACCTCAGGCGATCCGTAGACGACGCCAACCTTCTCCCGCAACTGGTTGATGAACACAGCGATGGTCCGCGATTTCGCGAGAGTCCCGGTCAGCTTGCGGAGCGCTTGCGACATGAGCCTTGCCTGCAGGCCGACATGGGTGTCCCCCATCTCCCCTTCGATCTCGGCCCGGGGCGTGAGCGCTGCCACGGAATCGACGACGATCACGTCGATCGCTCCGGAACGGATCAGCATGTCGGCGATCTCGAGACCCTGCTCCCCCGTGTCCGGTTGGGAGATCAGCATCTCGTCGATGTCCACGCCGATCGCCTTCGCATAGGCGGGGTCCATCGCGTGCTCCGCGTCGATGTAGGCACAGATCCCACCGTTGCGCTGAGCCTCGGCCACGACGTGCATGGCGAGCGTCGACTTGCCCGAGGACTCGGGACCGTAGATCTCGACGACCCGTCCCCGTGGGAGGCCGCCTATCCCGAGGGCGAGGTCGAGCGCCATGGCGCCGGTCGAGATGGCCTCCACACCTACGCCGGCATGCTCGCCCATCCGCATGATCGAACCCTTGCCGAACTGCTTCTCGATCTGGCCGAGCGCCATATCCAATGCCTTGTCACGTTCCATCCTCATCTCCTTCTGACAGCGATCTCTCTTGCGATCTCTCGGCCGACCGGCTCCCGCCGGGCCTGGGCTATATCAGCTCCCGCACCATACGAAAAGGGTGTATCACCACCCCTCTGTATCACAACAGTGTAGTTCCAAACATACGTTCGGTGGTGGATCGCTGGAGAGGCGGGGTGGCCGGAGAGAGAGGAGAGGCAGGGTGGTCGGGGAGAGAATGGTCACCGTGACAGCGAACCTCGTCGCCGTCTTGGGCGACATAACCCTCGAGAACGTGGACGTGATCGTCAACGCCGCCAATTCGCGCCTCGCGGGTGGCGGTGGCGTGGACGGCGCCATCCACCGGGCAGCGGGCGCCGCAGACCTCCACCGAGCCTGCGCAAGGCTGGGCGGGTGCGATACGGGGGACGCCAAGTTGACGGAGGGCTATGCCTTGAAGGCCCGCTACATCGCCCACGCCGTCGGACCGGTGTGGCGCGGGGGGACCCATGGGGAGGCCGAGCTGCTCGCCTCCTGCTACCGGCGTTGCCTCGAGCTCGCTGACGAGGTCGAGGCGAAGTCGATCGCATTCCCGGCGATCTCTACCGGGGTGTACGGATACCCGCCGGAGCAAGCCGCCGCCATTGCCGTCGGCACGATACGCAACTCCTCGGGCGACCTCGAGCTCGAGCTAGTGAAACTCGTGGCCTTCGACGGGACGACCTACGAGCTGTACCAGGCCCTACTGGCGTCGTGACGGCGGTGACGACACTTCCCTGGCGTAGTTGCCGGCCAGGGCGGGTGCCGAAAGCATAGGGTTCCTTCCAACTGATGAGAGTACTGGCTTCTGGAGTCAGCAACTGAGCCTGAGCACCGACCCACATCTCGACTGGGAGCGTCTTCTTGCCGCGCGGGCCTTGCGCGGCGGTAGCGACCTGACGGCGATCCTGGCGCTCGCGGGGTCGACCGACACGATCACCTTCTCAGGCGGGTTCCCCGCTCCCGAGACCTTCCCGACCGACCTGATCACCGAGGTCGTCGAGGAGCTCCTCTCGACAGAGCCGTCGATCGCTCTCCAGTACGCCCCGACAGAGGGCCTTTCTTCCAGCCGGGAGGCGGTCGCAGACTTCGTCGCCACGACCCAGGGTTCGCGACCCCGGCCAGAGGACGTCCTCGTGACGAGCGGTGGGATCGAAGCCCTCCTGCTCCTCTGCCACGTGCTCGTCGAGGAGGGCGACGAAGTCGTCGTCGAGGCCCCGAGCTATCTCGGAGCCTTGACGGCGTTCGCAGGCGCCGCTGCCACCGTCGCCGGCGTCGAGATGGACGGTGAAGGTCTCGTCGTCGAGGACCTCGAGACCAAGCTTGCGGGCGGGCATAGGCCGAAGCTCCTCTACGTCATCCCGGACCACCAGAACCCGACCGGTTTGACCATGTCGCTCGAGCGCCGCCTCGCTCTCGTCGAGACCTGCCGCAGGTACGGCGTGCTCGTGGTCGAGGACGTGGCTTATCGAGAGCTCGGTTTCGACGGCCGGCCCCTTCGAAGCCTCTGGTCCCTCGCGCCCGATGTGGTCGTCCAGATCGGGACGTTCTCGAAGATCCTCTTCCCGGGCGTCCGCCTCGGATGGGCGATCGGGCCCTCTGTCGTCGTCAGGGCTATGGCCGCCGCCAAGCAGAACACCGACCAGTGCGCCGGAGCCCTCGGTCAGAAGATCATGGAGCGCCTTGTCCTGGGTGGCTATTTTCCTCCGCACCTGGAACGGGCAAGGGCGCTGTACGAGCGGCGGGCCAGGCTCATTGGCGAGGCGCTCTCCAAGCACATGCCGTCCGGCGTCCATTGGACGCGGCCTACGGGGGGTTTCTTCGTCTGGCTCACCACCGCCCCCGGGACCGACACACGACAGCTCACAGATCGCGCCCGCGAGGTGAAGGTGGCCTACGTCCCGGGCAGCCCCTTCTACGCCGACGGCAGGGGCGCGAACCAACTGCGCCTTTCCTACAGCGCGGCGAGCGACGCGAGCATCGACGAAGGCGTCGGTCGGCTGGCACGGCTTCTCGACTCCGAGACGGAAGAGGGCCCATGACGACGAGCGACTCCCACTTCGCCGTCGGGACTCGTGGCGTTCCTCGCCGGCGACCGGGCCAGCTATACCACGGGTGCCTCCGTCGACGTGGCCGGAGGCATGGGTAAGTACGTTTGACCACAGGGAAGACTCGTGACCACGACAGAACGGGGCGGCGCAAACGGCGTCGAGACCCTGGCGACGACTGGTCCCCCCGCCCGCCCGGGGGCCGTGCCACAAGCCGGCCAGCTGGCGAGGGGCTCGCTCAGGACGATAGACGCCGTCGCCATCAGCATCTCGGTTCTCTCCCCCGCCATGGCGATGCAGCTCAACACGGGCGGTGTGGCTGCGATAGCGGGAGGATCGACACCGCTCTCGTTCCTCCTGGGAGGCATCGCCTGCCTCGCCCTCGGTTTTGTCGTCATCGGCTTCACCCGCCGCATGGCGGCGGCAGGCTATGCGTACACCTACGTGTCACGCAGTCTCGGCAAGCGCTGGGGCTTCCTCGGGGGTTGGATGTACGCCTTCGGCTTCGCGGCTTTCGTCCCGATGACGATGTGCGGGGTGGGCCAGCTCGCCGCCACCCTGCTCGGGCTCGGGGGTAACTGGTGGTTCTACTTCTTCTTGATTGGGATGGCGATCCTCGTAGCGCTGTCGGTCATACGGGTGAGGATCACGACGAAGTTCCAGCTCCTCGTCGGGATACTGACTGTCGCCGTCCTCCTCGTCGTCGACTTCATCGTCACGGGCAAGGGGGGTTCCCACGGGCAGTCGCTCGGGGCCTTCACCTTCTCCCACACCGTCTCGGGCGGCTTTCACGGAGTCTTCTACGGTCTCATCCTCGGGGTGACCTCGTACATCGGCTTCGAGACGGCGGCGGACTTCGGCGAGGAGACCGCCAAGCCGCGCCGTGCCGTGCCGATCGCAGTGCTCGTGGCTGTCACCTTCGCCATCGTCTTCTACGTCTTCACGACCTATGCGACGACGATCGGCTACGGCGTCACGGCGCTCCAGCACGACCCGACGCCTTGGGTGAGTGGCGGCGTGGCCGGAGTGGCGGACCGCTTTGCCGACCACGCCCTCGGCACGCTCGTCAACGTGGGAGCCCTCCTGTCAGCCTTCGTCGTGTGCGTCGCCTGTGCCACGGCGGGCAGCCGGACGCTTTTCGCCATGGGACGTGAGGGCGTGCTCCCCTCGTGGTTCGCCCACACGCACCACAAGTTCAACACCCCGATCAACGCCACGTCGACCATCGCGGTCACCGCGACGATCGTGGCCGCCATCGTCGGGTTTGGTTTCGGCAGCGCCACATTCGGAGGAGACGCCTTCACGGTGTACTACCTCCTCGGCACGATCGGGACCCTCGCCGTCGTGCTCGTCTACGTGGCGCTCTGCCTTGGCGGGATCGTTCTCTTCCACCGGACCTCGCGGCGCTTCAACCCGCTCGTGCACGGGTTGGTCCCCCTCATAGGCGCCGTCATCTTCGCAGCAGCCCTCTACGGCTCGGTCTGGCCGCCTCCCCCGGCGCCCATCAACTCGGCCATCTACATCACGATCGCATGGGCTGTGATCGGCATCGGCGCCCTCGTGTGGCTCGTCCATTCACGTCCAGGATCCATCGAGCGGGTCGGGTCGATCCTCGGTGAGGAGGGAGGCGAGCTCGGCAAAGCCCTCGACAGCCCGTAATCGACGATCACGCCCACGCCTTTTACTTCGGGGACACGGCGACGTGGCGGGTCGCCTGAGACTTCACGCGGTCGCGGCGCACCTCGAAACCGAGCCCGGGCGTGCTCGGGATGGCGATGGTGCCGTCGCGGTCGACCTCGTAGGTCGGATCGATGAGATCCCACTCGTAGAGGACAGAGGCAGGTGGCATGTCGGCCGGATCCGAGACACCGGGAAGTGCGCACAGCGCGAGGTTGATCGCCCTGCCTATGCCCGACTCCAGCATGCCTCCGCACCACAAGGGCACGCCTTGCGCGCGGCATAGGTCGTGAATGGCAAGGCTCGCCGATATACCACCCACCCTCCCCGGCTTTAGGTTCACGTTGCAGCAGGCGCCGAGTGCGAGGGCACGGTGCACGTCGCGGAGCGAACGGAGACACTCGTCGAGGCAGATAGGCGTCCTGATCCGCCTTT
>JASHRK010000022.1 GCA_030037405.1 Acidimicrobiales bacterium
CAGCTCCAGGGCTGGTTCACCCAGAAGATGGCCGAGCACCTCGCCGCCCGGGGACGGCGGGTCGTCGCCTGGGGAGAGGTCCTCGAGGCGGGCGCTCCCGAGGGGACCGTGATCGTCTCCTGGCAGGACGAGAAGGCAGGCATCGAGGCAGCCGCCCGTGGCTACGACGTCGTGATGGCTGCCGAGGAGTGGCTCTACTTCGACTGGGCGTCCTCGGACGACCCCTCGGAGCCCCTTTCAATCAGAAGAGCGACGAGCCTCGAGAAGGTCTACGGCTACGACCCTGTGCCGTCCGCGATCCCGCCTGGCGCCAGGCACCACGTCCTCGGTGCCCAATGCCAGCTCTGGACCGAGTACGTTCCAACCCCCGAGCGGGCCGAGTACATGTACTTCCCCCGCCTGAGCGCCTTCTCGGAGGTCGCGTGGACGCAGCTCGGAGAAGGCCGGAACCGCTCCTTCGAGGAGTTCGAGCCACGCCTCAGGTCACACCTCCGGCGCCTCGACGCCCTCGGCGTCAACTACCGGCCGCTCGAGGGGCCGAGCCGAGGGCAGGCCGGAAGCTGGCAGACGGACTGACGGCGATCCGGCGTCTGCTAGGCATCTCAGGTGACCGAGACGGCTCTCAGCGCAACTGCAGTCGCCGACCGCCTCGGGTTCCCGGAAGGGACCGACGCCAGACGATATGTCGAAGAGCTCGGTGTCGTCGCGCTGCCGGAAGGGGGAGCCGGCCGCAGCGTGCAACCCGTCGAAGAGAAGGAGGGCTCTGAGCTCCTGGACGCTCTCGGCGTGCCCCTTGCGGACGCGGCCGACGTGCTGCGCACCCTCCCCTCGCCGGAACGAGCGCCGGAGTGGTGGTGGTGCGTCGAGCGTGCCGCCTGGCGGCTGATCGAGACCATGGGAGAACCTGACTCGCCCCGGGGGACCTGGCCCGAGCTCGAGGGCAACGAGCACTCCGTCGAGAGGCGCTGTCACTTCGTGCACGTGGCGCTCGCGGTCGTCCCCCACACGCTCGCCTACTTCGCCCGGTGCGGAGTACCGGAGGAGATCGCCTGGGCCTCGCTCGCAGACCTCCGCCGACACATGGAAATCCACCGCCGCGTGTACGGCACCACGGGAGTGGAGGCCGCCTGGTGGATCACCCTCTCGCTGCGAGGCGAGCTCGTCGACCTCGGCCGCCTCCAGTACAACCGGTTCACCCGCGGCGCCGGCGACGAGAGCCCTGGTCTCTGGTACAGCCCGGAGGACGCTTCCCGCCTCGGTCCGGGGTTCTGTCCCGGCGACCCCTGCCTCGGCATCCACATCCCCGAGGGGGCGCCCCTCAGCCCTGCGAGCGTGGAGGAGAGCGTCGAGATGGCGGGCCGTTTCTTCCGGGAGCACTACACGACGGACCGTCGCCGGATCGCCACATGCCTGTCGTGGATGCTCGACGACCAGCTCGCCGAGTACCTCCCGGCCGACTCGAACATCATCACCTTCCAGCGTCGCTTCGAGCTCGTTCCCGACCACTACGAAGGCGACCGAGACGTCTTCTGGTTCGTCTTCCGGACGGCGCCGGAGAGCGTCGAACTCGGCACCCTTCCCCAACGCACGACGATGGAGCGGGCTGCGGTGGCACACCTGAGATCAGGCAGGCACTGGCGCCTCCGTGCCGGCTGGCTCGACCTTCCTTGAGGGTGGGGGACCCCCGCAAGTCCACTCAGGCGGAGGCGACGGCAAGCTGGGCGGCGAGCTGGCGGGCGAGGCGGACCGCGCCGTGCACCGGCGCCATGCTCGCCGCCAGGACCGAGCACTCGGGGATCCTCTCTTCGACGGCGCGCCGTGTCTTGGCGCGGAGGCGGTCGTTACCCACGAGAAGACCGCCGGCGAGGACGACCGGGACGGGGGCGGGGTGATCGAGCCGCCGCGCGACGTCGGCAGCGAGCGCCGTGAGGGCGCGAGCGGCGCCCGCCATGACCACCTCGGCGAAGGGATCGGCGCAGTCGAGCACAGTCGGGGCGTACGAGGCCCAGCGCCAGGGCTCGGGCGACTCGTGGAACCGCGCTATGAGCTCCTTGGCGCTGCGACGGCCGAAGACCGAGACGAGAGGGCCAGGGATCGCCTCCTCGTCGTGGCGCCTGCAGATCTCCCGCACGGCTTCGCGGGCAACCCAGTAGCCGCTCCCCTCGTCTCCGAGCAGGTAACCCCAACCCCCGGCACGGTGCTCGCGGCCTCCGACCACTCCGATCGCCGTCGACCCGGTGCCGGCGATGACGGCTATCCCCGACTCGAGCCCCTCTGCCGCAAGCACGAGACGAGAGTCGTTGACGACGAGAACTCGGTCGGCCGACCCGTCCTTCACGACCTCGCGCAGGCGGTTGCGCAGCCAAGCGACCTCAGCGGCCGTTCCACTGCCAGCTGTGCCTATGCAAGCGGCGTCGAGCCCTCCCGCGCCGGGTGAGCCCAGCGGTCCCGAGCCCCTTGCCAGCCCGAGGTCTTCGAGGAGGGTGACCAGCACAGCGCCCGCCTCCTCCTCGCCGGCGGACGTGACGCTCGCGCCAAGACCTCTGCTCTCCGCCACCGTGGCGCCGCCGACGTCGAGAACCGCCCGGCTCCTCGAGCCGCCCACGTCGAGGCCGATCACTGCCAGCTTGCCGGTCACGAGAAGAGCCCGCCCGGGTCGTGCACGACGCGGCCTGCGACGACCGTAGCGGCTACGGCGAGGTCTTCCTCGAGGCACACGAGGTCGGCCGGGTAGGACGGAGCCAGGCAGCCGGTCGGCGTCGCACCCGGCCGGCTGATGACACCCGCAGGCGTCGCGGAGGCGGCCCGCAAGCCCTCCTCGAGGGTCATCCCTGCGAACGAGGTCAGGTTGCGGACCGCACATTCCATCGTGAGCATGCTGCCGGCAAGTGTTGCAGGTGCGTCGGCAACGGTGACCCGCTGCCCAGTGACCGCCACCCCGAGGCTCCCGAGGAGATGGCGCCCCGACCCGACACCGGCGAGGGGAGCGGCGTCGCTCACGGCGACGACCCTGTCGGTGGCGAGCCGGGCGACGATCTCGAGAACGGCGGGATGGACGTGCTCGAGGTCGGCTATGAGCTCGACGGTGACGTCCCGGCGCCGGAGGGAGGCCCCGACGACTCCCGGCCGGCGGTGGTGGAGCGGGGACATGGCGTTGAAGAGATGCGCGACATGGGAGACACCTGCCTCGAAGGCCCGCTCGGCCGTCTCGTAGTCGGCGTCGCTGTGACCGAGGGCGACGGTGACTCCGGCCCGCCTGGCCGAGGCGATGAGCTCGAACGCCCCTGCCAGCTCCGGCGCCAGGGTGACGAGGCGGACGGCACCACCGGAGGCCTCGATAAGACCTTCGAGCTCCGAGCGATCCGGCTGGCGCAGCTCTGCCGGGTCCTGGGCGCCGGCCCGCGTGCGGGCGATCCACGGCCCTTCGAGGTGGATCCCGTCGATACGGGCGCCGCTTCGTCCCCGCTCGCCCTTTGCGATCGCTGCGGCCACGCCCTTCACCGTCGCCAGGAGGCCGCCGGGGGAGTCCGTGACAGCGGTCGCCAGCAGTGAGGTCGTGCCATGGGCGGCGTGAAAGGCGCTCACCCGGGCGACAGACTCCTCCACCTCGTCGATGTCTGCACCGTTGACCTGGGCGCCGTTCCCGCCGTGGACGTGGATGTCGACGAACCCCGGGGCGAGCGTCCTCTCCCCGAGGTCGAGACCGCGCCGGCGCCCTGAGCAGACCTCCTCGATCGTCCCGCCGTCGGTGTCGACGACGACGGTTCCCGGGCTGATCGTCTCCGTAGGCGTGAGGACGCGAGCGGCGCTCAGGGCGAGGGAGCTCACGTGACGGTCACCTTCGTCAGCCCGGG
>JASHRK010000245.1 GCA_030037405.1 Acidimicrobiales bacterium
TTCAGTATCAAGCTCAAGCCGAGTGATAACTTCAACATTCTTAAGCTTCTCGAGCTGAATCTTCCTGTAATTGACAACGCGCGCCCACTCTCCTAGTCCCGGCAGAGTTGCAGCGATGCGACCCACGTATCCACCTATGGTGGACGACATTTCAACGAGATGAACGCGGCGCAGACCTCGTTTGCCTAACACAAGGGCACACTCCATGCCCGCCGCACCAGATCCGACCACAAGAATGTCCGACTCTGCATTCCTCGCGATACTAAACTTCTCTGGGTGCCAGCCTCGGCGGTACTCCTCACCGGCGGTAGCGTTCTGCGTGCATGCTAGATTGAGGCCATATGAGACGCGAGCCACGCAGATGTTGCAGCCGATGCACTCACGAATATCGTCAAGGCGGCCTTGTTCAATCTTGGCCGGCAGAAATGGGTCAGCGATCGACGGCCGAGCCGCGCCGATAATGTCAAGCTGTCCGGATCTCACTGCTTCCACCATGATGTCTGGGCTAACGAACCGTCCCACACCGACGACGGGCCTACGAGTATGACGCTTGACTTCGTGAGCCCAGTGAGCCTGCCAGTTCTCGGGGCAAGACCGCGATGGACCGGAGTCTCCCGCGAGATAGCTGCCTACATTCACGTCCCAGAGGTCAACCAGGTCATCAGCAAGTTCAATTAGTCTGAGCCCTTCCTCAATGTGGATACCCGCCGGAGAGAGGGCCTCTACTGATATGCGACAGGCTATCGCACACGACCCGTCAACTGCGCTGCGCACCGCCTCTAGTGTCTCCAGCCACAGCCGGGCACGATTCTCAAACGAGCCGCCGTAGCGATCGGTTCGTTTATTATAATATGTGGATAGGAATTGGGTAAGCAGATAGCTGAACCCCCCGTAGACGTAGACAATATCGAATTCTGCAGCCGTCGCTCTCTTGGCAGCGGATACCCAACACGAGCGGACGTAGTCCAGATCCTCATCGGTCATCACGCGGGGCGTAGTCATGTAATAATGTTCAGACGGGATTTGGCTAGGTGCTGGAGGCGGAATGCGACTCTCGGACGCCTCGTTGTGGACTCCACCGTGCCAGAGTTCGACGGCCGAGAGTGCTCCAAAAGAGTGGACCTCTTGACAGAGGTGCCGCAGATTCGCGATGTCGTCATCGTCCCAGATTCGAGCGGAGATACGGGGCGATGCGTCGGACTCGGGATCAATCGAACAATACTCAGTTGATACAGCGGCCCAGCCTCCTTCGGCCTTCGTAGCACGAAGGCCTGCTTGAGCACCCGGGCGTTCTGAGCCATAGCCACTGCAATGCGGCACCTGGAAGAAGCGGTTGCGGAGGACCTTCGGTCCAATCGTGACCGGCTCAAATAGAATGTCATAACGATCTTCTCGAGGCATGTTCAACCTTCTAGCTCATTACTGTCCAGAATCAAGGCGGTAATCACCAATGTTCAGCTGGATTTGGTGGCGGCGGGACGAGTCAACCTCACTCTAACCAGAGCGACTTCAGGGAGTAAATATTGAATGGGAAGCCAATACGGGACTTTGTTAAACCGTGGACTTCTTTAGTATATCCGTCAAAGTTAGGGGAAAAGACTGGAATAATATACCCGCTGTCATCCCAGTACATTCTTTGCATCTCGTAGGCAAGTTCCTTGCGCGTGTGAGCGTGGGTGGTCGCCATTGCCTTGTAGTACAAAGTATAGTATGCCTTATTGCGATAGTGCGGTTCGTTGAAAGATGCTGTCGGTAGATCCGAGTAAACTACTTGCAGGAAGTATGGGTTGTAGAACCACAGATCTTGTGCGAAGACCCACTGAAGATAGTTGGGTCCAAAGAAGGTGCTGGTAGGTACATTGGCAACCTTGACGGTCACGCCCGCCGCGGTCGCCTGCTGGGCAAGCACGGTTGCTTCCTGAACCACCCCCTGCGCAAAGTCACTCGTGACAAGGGTAACCGTGAGATCATCGTAGCCAGCCTGTTTCAGGAGATGTCTGGCTTGCGGGATGTCTTGGTGACGCTGCGGTAGCTGGTGATCGTATACGGGATCGAAGGGAGCGTAGAGGTCGTTCCCGATGAGCCCATGTCCGTCGAACACCAGGTTGCGTAGCTGTGTTCGGTCGACAAGGAGGCGAAACGCCTGACGCACGCGAACATCCGAGAAAGGCGCGCGATCGACGCGCATAGTAAAGGGATTCCAGCTGGCACCTTCGGAGATCAGCACGCTGGCTCCTCCTGACTCAACGGCGTTTATTGACGCGGCAGAGAGATTGTCGACGATATGATATTGTCCGGATATCAGTCCGTTCACCTGCGTGGTCTCGTCGGAGACGTCGCTAATGAGAAGCTTATCGACGTACGGAAGGCGGTGTTGCCAGTAGTTGTCGTTACGGACAAAGGTCGCCTGGATTCCGGGCGTGAATGAGTCATATGTGAATGGTCCCGTGCCGACCGGCTTTCTTGGGTCGAAGTCAACGGGAATCACCGGAATGCCCATGTAGTTGCAGAGACACTCGGCGAAGGCGGAGTTCGGGGCTGAGAAGCGTGCTCGCACGGTAAGCCGGTCGAGTTTGGTCAGGCTGCTTCGCACGAGGGTTGTCAACAAGGCCGCGGCAGGCTGAGGGTTCTTTGGGTTCGTAATCTCCTGCAAAGTGTAGATGACGTCGTCTGCAGTGAGATCCCTCCCGTCATGAAAGGTTACGCCGGGCTTGAGACGTATTGTCCAAACGGTGGCATCCGAGTTTGGGGTGACCTCACTCGCTAGGGCGAGCTGAAGCTGGGCGTCAGCATCATATGTGACCAAACCATCGAAGAGTTGCTGCGCGTAGCATGAGCCGAGGGTGCTGATTTGGCTGAGCGGATTGAGCGTGTCGGAGCTGGATCCCCCGCTGAACCCGGCGCGAAGAGTGCCTCCGTGCCTTGGCTTTAGTGAGCTCCTGTCGGCTGTAGACGGTGCGGTCGCTGGGCCGGTCGCGCACCGGGACAGATGGTTCCCACCGGCTGCGACGGTGGCGACGCCTGTGACCGAAAGACGTAAAAAGTCACGACGACTCACATGTGTGTCGTCGTGGCCGAGATTCCAGTGTTTGCTGGACATCCTGCTTCTCCTCTGCCACACCGCGCCTGTAGCGCAACCGCTTCCTGTTTACACATGGTGACACGAAGGGCGCCGGCTCCTCGTCCAACTGTCCAGACCTGACGGGTGGAGAGCGGGCATCCTTGCACGGAGGCGTCAGGCATGCAACCGGAGAAGTTCGTTCCGACGGTTGACGGCTGGATCAAGCGCGATCCTTCAACAGGTCGCGAGTGCCGTCCCATCGTCGGTGTAAAGGGACGACAGGCGGAGCTTTATTCAAAAGGCAACCAAGTCAAGAAGGAGACCCACACCGTTCCCACCCGAATATTACCCATCGAACGCGTACGTGTGGATATCGACGCGCTTTTCGCGTCTGACCGCGACCTTGGAGAAGTTGTCGAATGACGTCGCGCGCGTCGGCGTTCGCATTCCGATGCAGACTGTTCTCGAGGCCGAGGTCACCGACTTCCTCGGTCGCGGTCGCGGTGACCGAGATAGCGCCGACCGCCGGAACGGCTACTGCCCGACGACGGCGAAGACGACCGCCGAGCCGGTCACGATCGATCGCCCGAAGCTGCGGGGTCGCCGACGAGCAGTTCGCCTCCCGGTCGCTCGGGGTCGACCTCACCCGGACGAACGCCCTCTAGCCGCCCGTCTCGATCGAGGCAAAGAGGAAGAGAGCGTCGCCGAACTGACACAGCGGTCGCGCAAACGTCCCAACGCGAGCTTGCGTTAGTCGCCTGTTGCACCGTCAGCGGGACGCCACCCTCACCCGACTGCGGATCGCGAGCACCCGAGGGCGATCACTTCGGCGGCGTCCTACTAGCCAACTTCCTTCGAGGGAGCCGCTCATACCGGGGAGGGTAACTGGCGTCCGTGAATACCGATATTTCCTTCCCCGACGACACCTTCGAGCGGGCGCCGAAGCGCCCCAAGGATTGCGCCATGAGCCGTTCCACCAGCAGATCAAGGTCACTGTCAGGCCGTTCCTCGTCGCGGGCCACGCTGTCGAAGATCCGCACCTTGGGTAAGCCCGTGGCCAGGAGTCATTTGACAAGTCTGGTGCCGCTTTTGACTGAGGTGCTCACGTAAGTGACTCTTGACGCGGAGCAGCGCGTCGACGCAGGGACAGATGCTGGTCGAAGTCTGCGGCGGCACTACGCCGCTCGAGCATTGCAACCGACCTCTGGCGAGGCCCGACTCGTAAACGCTCAGCACGCTCCGGGTCATGCCGCTGGGCGAGCGAGCTCGACCGGGCGAGTGAGTATCGCGTATCGTCGATGGGCTCATGCGTACCGGAGCCTCTGGCCAGCACCCACCTCGGCTGCCTTCGCCAGGATGGCATGGCCGAGGGCGATGTCCGAGAGCGAGAGGCCCCGATGCCACAAGAGGATCGTTTCTTCGTCGTTCTCCCTGCCCGGTCTCAGCCCGGCGACGACCTGGCCAAGCTCTGCGTGCAGTGTCGTCTCAGAGAGCCTCCCCGTCTCCACGTGGGCGCGCAAAGCTCCGAACTTTCCCGTCTGGCACTGGCCCCAGTCGTCCACGACGATCTTCGACATGATCTCGGTGAGGGACAGCTCCACCGCGCTCATCGTCCCGTAGGGAACGACGAGAGCACCGGGCTTGATCCACTCGGTACGCAACAGTGGTTCCGGCGCGCTGAGGCGTGACGCCTCCACGACGATGTCGGCCCCTTCCACGCACGACCGCCAATCAGCGGTGGCAACGACCTCTTTGCCGAGGTCGCGCGTGAGGCGCTCGGCAAAGCCGCTCTGGCTCTCGGGTCGCCGTGAGTGCACCCGGATCGTCTCGAAGTCGAAGAGCGCGTCCAGGAGGCGGACGTTCCAGTAGGCGGTTCCCCTGGCCCCGATATGGCCGAGCGACCGCGAGCCCTTTCTCGCCAGGTACTTGGCGCCGACGGCCGTGACAGCCCCGGTGCGCATGTCCGTGAGCCCGCTTGCGTCCATGACGGCGGTCGGAGCTCCCGTCCGCGGATCGAACAGGCAGAGCAGCCCGAGCTCTGAGGGAAGGTCCGTCTTGTAGTTGTCGACGAAGTCGCCGACCACCTTGACGCCCGCTCGGTCGACGTCGCCGCCGATCCACCCCCGCAGCACGTTGAAGTGCCCCTCGACGCCGGCTCGTGGCTCGAGGTGCACGCGGGGCTCGATCACGGTCTCGCCCCGGCCCTGCATCCCGAGACTCGCCTCGATGGTCGCGATGATCTCGGCGTCCGCCAACGCCGCCGCGTCTACGTCGTCCCGGTTTAGGTACGTCAGGTAGATATCTTGCACGGAGACTACGACGCTACCGTCGCTGGTATGTCCAACATGTACAAGGCGACCGAATGGTCTCAGCTCTGCCTGGCGGTAACAGACTGGGAGAGTGCGATCCATGCCGGGCCCATCTCATGACGGACACGCTCCGCTTCGCCTGCATCGACTCCGACGCGCCGCCGCTGTTTCTGCGAGCAGAGGCGGGAGGAGCTCGGCGCGGGTTCGAGCCTGCCGTGGCAGACCTGTTGTCGGCCGAGATCGGGCGCCGCGTGGAGTGGGCGCTGATGCCGTGGGCCGAGATGATTCCTGCCGTACAGGCCGGGTCGGCGGATGCCGTGCTCTGCGGCCAGGGAATCACGCCTGCGCGGGAGGAGCAGTTGGCGTTCACGCGCCCGTACGCCATCTTCCACGAATCCGTGCTCGTGCGTAGTACAGGGCAGATCCGCTCGGCTGAGGAGCTGGCGGGCCGGCGGGTCGCGGCCATCGACGGCAGCACGAACATGACCTTGGCGATGAGGTTCCCCGGAGCAGTCGTCGTTGGTTTCGACGGAAGCTCAGGGGACATCTTCGGCGAGATGCTGGATGCACTGCGAACAGGTGAGGTCGACGCAGTGGTCGACGACGACGTGGCGTGTGCACCGCTCGACGGCCACCCTGACTTCCACGTCGCCTTCACCGTGCGCACCGGTAACCGCTGGGGAATCGGCGTCGCCAAGCACGACACGATGCTGCTCGGGGAGCTGAATTCCGCTCTCGAGGCGGTCGTCGCCGACGGAAGGCTCGAACAGGTCTGGCGCCTCTGGCTCCCAGGCCTCGACTACTCGTTCACGCCCGCGGAGGCAGGCTGAGGGCGTTTCGGCGATCCTCAGTCGCAACTTGTGAGATCGGCGCTGGCGGTCGCTCGTGGCGACGATTCAGCGGAGAGGGAGGGATTTGAACCCTCGGACCCCGGTTAGAGGTCAACTCATTAGCAGTGAGTCCGATTCGGCCGCTCTCGCACCTCTCCGTGCCTTCCAGGGCTAGTTCCGGACTGCTCTTGGACGGCGAACGACCAAGGCTACACCTGCTCTTCAAGCGACGTCGGCTGCCCAGTCACTCCAGGCCCGCATGGCCCGAGCCCGGCGCGATCTGCGCTGCAGCGGGTATTCGAGCGTGAAGCCGAGCGCCCCCGTCAACTGATGGCAGGCGGACGTGATATCCACTGCGGCAGCTGCCGAGTAGCTGAGGCTGGCCCAGGAGTAGTCGTTCGACACGAGAAGGCACATCCCCTCAAGTGCCGTGGCGCAGTCCGCTAGTCGTCCCTGGATGGACTCGCGAGCAGCGAGCGGTCGACCGAAGGCCTCGCGGGATATCAGGTACTCGAGGCACTCGTTTAATGCGACCTCAGACAGGCCCGCCAGATAGCCGATGGAGGCGGCACGCCAGGCTTCGAGTCTCCGCGCAGCAACAAGTGGATCGACTTCGCTAGAGCCGCTCGTCTCGACAAGAAGACCGATGCCCGAGCCGTCGCCATAGGCGACGGGCTCGATCCTTGTGTCTTGCAGGTGGCGGAGCCGACCTCCGCTAACCAACTCCAGCGCAGGCTCCGTGGCTTGCCAATGCCTGACGAGACCAGCGACTACCGGTCTGCCACCGAGGATGGAGTCCACAAACCGGAGACTGGCGGTTCCTTTGCCGAGCGGCACGGCCGCGAGCCCTACTGCTGTCGGTCCAGCTTCATCGGAGAGTTCTGCAGACCAACCGATGCGCTCCAGCGCAGCTCCCAGCATCTCTGATTGTTCAGACATCGAGTCGTCGGCCCATTGTCCTGGCTCCCACCTGTCAGGCGCCGGGTTGTTGCCCACGGCACGGGCTACGGCGCTGACGAGCATGTCGGCAACTTCGTCGGTCATGGTTCGATGCGACTGGCTGCCCTCGCTGCGAGCTCTTCCACCTGGTGTTGGTGCTCGCCCGGCCAGGGAGCCGGCTCCTGTACCACGAGGGCCTCGCCGTTCTGCTTTACGACGCCGCCGAGAAACCGCAGCTGCTCGAGGCCGGGCTGGTCGAGCGTAATGACGAGCCTGTTCGCCTTCGCCTGCTCCGAGGTGGCGGCAGCGGCAGTCGTGACGACCTCGGCTGCGGGAATGCCGGCGTCGGTAAGGCGCTTCACCCATTCGCAGCTCGTGAGAGCTCGCATCCTCTCCTCGACCTGTTGAACCAGGGCAACTCGGTTCTTCTTCTCTTGCTCGTCGACGGGTGGTCGTTGGGGGTTCTCGACGTAAGGATCTTGAAGGTCGAGCACGTCGAGCACCGCCCGCCGCTGCGCCACGTCGAGGCATGCCAGGGCCATGAATGAATCGGCGGTCTCGTAGCAACGGTAGTAGGGCTCGATCGCCGAGATACGAGCCCGTAAGGCCGCCTGCTTGCGAAGCGTCGCTCTGTCCACCCGGGCCGCAGGAGCGCTCGTTTCGCGTGGTAGCTCCTGAGCCTGGAGGGTGAGAGCTGCGCCCAGCAGGGAGACCTCGAAAGCGAGGCCATCACCAGGTGCAGGTGCAGGTCTCTCGGGGCGCCGTCGGCCGCGGTCGATGAGGCCGCTCAAGACAGCGACTGCGGTGAGCAGTCCCGCCGTGAAGTCAGTGAGTGGTATGCCGGCAGGCCTCTCGGGCGCTCGCTGGCCAGGCTGTGCGTTGAGGGCGAGGAGGCCAGAGGCGGCCTGAGCGATCAGGTCATAGCCAGGTGCGCCCGCCAACGGGCCGGCCGTGCCGTAGGCGGAGATGGAGCAGACGACAAGCTCTGCGTTCTGGGCTTGCAAAGAAGCATCATCCAGCCCGAACAGGGACGCCTTCTCTGGCACGAAGTTGTGCACGAGAGCGTCGGCCTGAGCTATCAGGCCCGCGGCGAGACGTCGGCCTGCTGCCTGGGAAAGGTTGCAGATCACCGAGCGTTTGCCACGGTTGAGACCGGAGAAGAAATGGCTTTGCCCGGGCGTCACCGGGTCGTAGTGCCGGTAGGCGTCGCCCCCCGGCCTTTCTGCCTTTATCACGTCGGCCCCGAGATCTGCCAACAACATGGTGGCAAACGGGCCAGCCACGTACTGGGAGAAGTCCAATACGAGGAACCCTTCAAGGGGTTTGCGAAGATTGCTCATCGCGGGCAGTTGAGGCCATGGCGAGCGATGACCCGGCGCTGGATGTCCGAGGCTCCCCCGGCGATGGTTGCCGCCGAGACGGCGCGGACAAAACGTGCGATCCTACCGCCGAGAGGAGCTGCCTCTCCGTCCTCAATTAGCGCTCTCGGACCCAACACATCGAGACAGGTCTCGGCTATCTCTTGGAGCAGAAGGGCGATGGAGAGCTTCGCCATGGAGGAGGCAGCCGCGGCGGGACGGCGGCCGGCGAGCAGCTCAGTTGCCCTTCGACCATGCAGCCGGGCAGCAAGCGCCTCGCCCCGGAGCCGACGAAGCGACGCGGCGTACGAGGCTGGCGCGAGTTCTCCGAGGCGGTCGAGGAGGTAGAAAGCCACGCCCACCTTCTCGCTCGTAACCCTCTCGTAGTCGAGTGTTCCCATGAGGACTTTCCAGCCGGCGTCGAGCTCGCCCACCACTTGGTCGAGCGGAACCTCTACATCTTCCAAGCCGATCTCGCCGAGAGTTCCTCCCCCCACGGTGCGGTGAAGCGTCCATGAGATGCCCGGGGTAGACATCTCTGCCACGACGACCGACAGCCCGTGGTGACGCTCGAGGAGCGGATCGGTGCGGACGGCTAGGTAGATCCAGTCGGCATCGGCGACGCTCGATGTCCAGATCTTGCGTCCCGTGATGACAAGTCGATCACTTTCAACCACTGCTCTCGTAGCGATACCGGCAAGGTCCGAGCCGGCTCCGGGCTCAGAGAAGCCTTGGCAGAAGACCACCTTTCCGGCGGCGATGTCGGGCAGGAAGCGCTCGGCGAGAAGAGGAGCGAAGTGCATCAGAGCATTCCCGATCGTCTTCACCGACAAGAGGTAGCTGGAAAGGGGAAGCCAGTGGTACCCGAGCCTCTCCTCGGCGGCGATGGTCTCGAGTGCGCTCGATCCCCGACCGCCGAGGTTCTCCGGCCAGTGCAAGCCTATTAGCCCTCTTCGGCCCAGGCCTTCGTAGACAGCTCGACAGTCGGCGTCAGAGGGCATGCCCTGTTGGCGGGTCTCCGGGCACGCGGCTGCGAGCCGCGAAAGCTCGACCGCTGCTCGCTCTGCCTCGTCAGCAGTCGTGCCAGCCACGATCGAAGACGCCACGGCGCCTGTCCCTTCTAGTTTCGTTAATTGAAAGTTATAGTCGTTCTATGAAATGATAGGTTTCATGACGTCGAGAGTCAACGGTCCGGGAAGGCCACCGCCTTCGCTCAAGACGTTGCGGCGCGGGCTCGATGTGCTGTCTCTTTTCAGCGAACGGCCGTCCTGGACGCAATCTGAGATATCGCAGGCAACCGGCCTGCCGATGCCGACGGTCTACAGGCTCTGCTCGACTCTGGTAGAGGCCGGCTACCTCGAGCGGGCACCGATGGGCAACCATCTTCGCTGTGGGCTATCGGTGGTTGGCCTTGCGAGCACGACGCTGTCCTCCTTGACGCCACTAGAGCTCGTGCTCGAGCACTTACGGGCGTTTGCCGGCTTGACTGGCGAGACGGCGAACGTGGCCGTCCTGGCAGGCGGGGACGTCCTCTATCTCGGGAGTGCTCCGGGAGAGCGTCTCCTCCGGCCCCAGGTGGCTGCCGGCTCGCGGGCACCCGCCTATTGCACAGCAGTTGGCAAGTGCCTACTGGCAGAGCTAGATCCCAGCGAGGCGAGGGCCGTCGTAGGTCCCGAGCCGTACCCCGCCAGAACGGAGCACACGCTCACCAGTTGGCGTGAACTGTCCGCTGAGCTTGACGGGATCAGAAGGACGGGTCTTGCAGACTCCAACCAGGAGTACGAGCTCGGCCTGTACTCCTTGGCGATATCGATCCCGGCGGTGGAACCGGGACGACCGGCCGGCATAAGTGTGTCTCCACCGACATCGCGGGCAACACGCGAGGATCGCAGGTTCCTTGGTGGGGAGCTCCGACGAGCTGCCGAGGCGATCGACCTTGCCCTGAAGCTGATCGGGAACTGAGAGACAGCCACTTGGAAGGCGGCTCCTGGGCACGACCCATCCGTTGACACCGCGAGCGTACGGGAGTACTGTAACCGTACTTTCAAACAGCGTCGCGTACTTTCAATATGCGAAACTAATCTGGGCCGCTCGCAAAGCCCATGGATGGTTGGGCATCAAAGGGGGAGAGGGGGACCATGGACAAGTCGCGTCCCGACGTCAACCACGAGCGCCTCGACGAGCTGCGAAGGGGTCACGGTCCGATCCCAGAGCACGTCATCGACGAGTACCTCGCAGGCAACCTGTCACGGAGGGAATTCCTCCGGCACGGTACGAAAGTCGGGCTCGGGCTCCCGCTGCTCGGTGCCATCCTCGCAGCCACGGGAAGCTCCCCATCTTCGAAGCCGGCACCGACGGGCCCGGCCGCTGTAGCACCGAAGGGCAAGGCGGGAGCGACCATCAGGGCAGGCATCGAAGTGCCGGCCGCTTATGTGAGCCCGATAACCGTTGAGGACACTGGTGGCCTCGAGACCCTCGACCAGGTCGGGGAGTTCCTCGTTTTCACCGACGAGCAGCTCAACTTCCACCCCTGGCTGGCGACGAGCTGGAAGCCGAACGCCGATGGCAAAATCTGGACCGTCAAGATCCGCCAGGGCGTCAAGTTCTCAGATGGCACACCGATGACAGTCGATGACGTCGTCTACAGCTACCAGAGCCTCTCCGACCCGAAGTCTGGCGGCAACGCTCTCTCGGTCTTCGGCGGCGTCCTCGAGCCGGACGGCGTCGTGAAGAAGGACGACACGACGATTGAGTTCCACCTTCTGCAGTCGGACGGCGGTTTCGTCGACGCCCTCTCGAACGACAACTACAACATGATCATCGTCCCGAAGGGCACCGACTTCTCGAAGTTCGAGGAGACGATGCCCGGCACGGGCCGCTTCAAGATGACGAGCTTCTCGCCGAGCACCGGCGCCACGTTCGTCCGCAACCCGTACTACTGGGGCAAGCCAGCCAAGCCCGCCAAGCTCGAGTTCGTCTTCTTCGCGAGCGAGACGGCTATGACGACCGCCCTCGAGGCGCGCGACATCGACTGCGACGACGGCTTCTCCATGGCCGTGAGTCCGCAGCTCAATAATCCGAGCGTCTACAACGTGAATTCGAAGAAGGCGGCGCTCCACCGCGAGCTCTCCATGCGCTGCGACCTCAAACCCTTCACGAACAAGTACGTCCGCCAGGCGATCGCCTACACCCTGGACCGCCCTGAGATAGTGGACGCCTTGTTCAAGGGCTACGCCTCCATAGGCAATGACAGCCCGTTCGCCCCCGTCTACAAGTCGACAGTCGGCCCGCCGGTGGTCCCACAGCGCAAGAAGGACCTGAAGAAGGCGAAGGAGCTGATGGCCAAGGCCGGCATGTCGCGGGGCTTCAGCACGCCGCTCTACAGCGAGACGACCGAGGAGATGCCGGACTACTGCGAGATCATCAAGTCCTCTGCCGCCAATATCGGCATCGATATCACGCTCCATATCTCTTCCCCCGACGCCTACTACGGCAATGGCACTTTCGGACGCTCCAACTGGCTGGACGGCGAGATGAGCCTCGTCGACTACGGCGGGCGATCGGTCCCCAACCTGCTGCTCGAGGCGCCACTCCAGTCGATCAACGCCAAGACCGGCCAGGGCGCCTGGAACGCCGCCCATTTCGACGACGCGACCTACAACAAGCTGTCGAAGGAGTACTGCGCGGCGGTCGACCTGTCGACCCAGCGGTCTCTCGCCAAGAAGATCGAGCTCCTGCTGCTCGACGAGACGCCGATCATCTACGGCTACTTCTATGACGTCCTCTGGGCGACGCAGAAGAACGTGGACGGGGTCTACTTGGAGGAGCTCGGGCTCTTCTTCTGGAACGCCACGAAGAGCTGACGCGAGTCGCCATTCCTTTCATCTACTAGGGTCCACCGCGTGTCTTTTGAGGTGGGGGATCCGCTCGAAGCACCGAGACCTCGGGTCGACGCAGAGCAGGCGGCGAAGCTGTTGGAGGTCTTGTACGGGCTGGATGCTGAGCTGACGGAACTGCATGGAGAGCGCGACCGGAACTTTCGGGTGGACGCGCCGCCTCACGGAAGCTTCGTCTTCAAGGTATACCATCCTCTCGACGGTCCGGAAGTGATCGATATGCGGAGTCGTGCGATCGGTCACGTACGGCGGGTCGACCCTGAGCTCCCCCTGCCTGAGATCGTGTCGACCCGTGAGGGAGCCGCCGTCGCGTCCATGGTGGGTCAAGACGGCCGTACCTCGATCGCCCAGCTCTTTGCCTTTATCGAGGGTCGGCACGCGTCACGTGAGGAGCTGGACGAGAGAGCACTGTACAAATGGGGTCAAACTGTCGCGAGGCTGGACCGCGCTCTACGGGGTTTCTTCCACCCCGCCGCGTCCTATCTGATCCAGTGGGACCTTCGTCACACCGAGAAGCTTCGGGAGCGGATCGAATGTGTGGAGGAGGGCTCCCGCAGATTCGTGGACCTCGTCATCGAGTCCTTTGTTCGACAGGTCGTGCCGCGCATCCCGTTTCTCCATGCACAGGTCGTTCACAACGACATGAGCCGGGAGAACGTCTTGGTTGATGTCGACGGAGACATCGTGGGCATTACCGATTGGGGCGACGCGACCCACACTGCATCGGTCTTCGACCTCGCTATTGCCATCGCTGAGGTGCTGCATGGCCGACCCGACTCGATCGCGATGGCTGAACCGATCATTGCCGGCTACAGCGCGACAGTGCCACTCGAACAAGAAGAAGCGGGACTGCTCGGCTACATGGTGGCCGCCCGCCTCGCCTGCGAGGTCGTCTTGGACAGTTGGAGAACAAGCGACCTTGCGCACGAAACGGTGGTTCCCGTTGGCACTCTCGAGTTTCTCGAGCAGATAGAGACTGCCGGGCTACCCGAGACGGTGCGCCGTTTGCAACGATTCGCGAGAAGATCCTCCGCGGCCGGCGGGGTTGTGCCCTACCCTCCGCGCCCAACGGCAGAACTGCTCACCGCGCGTCGCCAGGTATTAGGACCACTCAAGCTCGCCTACGACGATCCGCTCCATCTTGTCCGTGGGGACGGGGTCCACCTGTTCGACACGGACGGAAGGCGCTACCTTGACGCTTACAACAACGTCCCAGTCGTGGGTCACTGTAATCCCGACGTCTGGGCGGCTATGGCCGCGCAGGCCAAGCTGCTCGTTACGAACACCCGCTACCTCCACGAGGCGAACGTGGAGCTTGCCGAGCGTCTCGTGGAGAGCGCTCCACCCGGTCTCGACCGTGTGCTGTTCGTCAACTCGGGGAGTGAGGCCAACGACCTCGCCTGGCGCATTGCAAGGTTCACGACCGGGCAGCGCGGGGCGATCGTCACCCGGTTCGCCTACCACGGGTTGACCGAGTCGACGACCGACCTGTCGCCCGAGGTGTGGCTCGACGGATACCGGCCTGATTACGTCGGGTTGGTCGATCCGCCGGGAACCGCAGGGGAAGACGATGTCCGCACCGTCGTCGAGCGCTTAGCCGCGGCGGGCCGCTCGCCTGCTGCAGTCTTCGTGGACCCGGCTCTAACGAGCGACGGCATTCTCGGCCCGGCAGACGACTGGCTACTCGCCGTCGTCACCTCGGTGAGAGGTCTTGGCGGCCTATTCGTAGCGGACGAGGTTCAGGTCGGCTTTGGCCGCAGCGGGGAGCACCTGTGGGGCACCTCGTCGTCACAGGTAGAGCCGGACCTCATGACGCTCGGAAAGCCGATGGGCAACGGTTTCCCGGTCGCGGCCCTGCTCGGGCGTGCCGAGCTGGTCGATCCCTTCATCGAAGAGACCGGCTATTTCAGCACCTTCGGTGGCAACACACTGGCGTGCGCGGTCGCCTTGGCGGTGCTTGGCATGATCGAAGACCAGCACCTCGTGGAGCACGCCGCCAGCGTCGGCGCGCATCTGCGTGGACGTCTCGCGGGCGTGTCCGCCCGCCACGACGCGGCGGGGGCTCTGCGGGGCTGGGGACTCCTGCTCGGCCTCGAGATCGTGGGTGCCGACGGCAGGGCCTCCCCGACCCGTGCGAAGCTCGTCGTCAACCGCCTCAAGGAACTCGGCGTGCTCGTCGGCACGACGGGACCGTCGGGCAACGTCTTGAAGATACGGCCGCCTCTCGTCTTCGAGAAGCGAGATGCCGAGGAGCTTGCGGACCAGCTCGACGTGGCGCTGAGCGGCCTGCGTGTCGATTGAATGCGGCGGTCCATCCTCCAGTTCACAACTCCCGGCGGAGCAGACTCGCCTTACGGTGTCTATGACTGATCGCGTGTACAAAGAGACACTCGCCAAGTGAGCTGATCGCGCTCTGAACATCTTGCCCAGGCTGGCTACGGCGAAGCTGTCCGAGCGTTTCACGCCAGCTCACGGCGCGCGATACAGCCGTTCTGTACCCTGCGGACAGGTCCGACAATGCTTACCATCCACCGCTCCGAACGTGCCGACTACCTCCTCGAGGCTCTCGGCGACGTCCTCCTCGAGGCGACAGGCGACCCGATGGTCGCCGAGGTCGTCTCCGTCCCCACCCGCGGCATCGAGCGCTGGCTCAGCCAGCGACTCTCCCATCGCCTCGGGGCCGCAGGCAGGGCCGACGGCGTCTGTGCCAACGTCGAGTTCCCATTCCCGGGCTCCCTGATCAACGCGGCAACGGCAGTCGCCTGCGGATTTGATCGCGATACGGATCCATGGCCTCCTGAGCGATCGGTATGGCCGTTGCTCGAGCTCGTCGACGAGAACCTCGCCGACCCCTTCCTCGCGCCGCTGGCGGCACATCTCCGAGGCGGCTCTCCGAGCGGCGAGGAAGAGACCTCACACCTCCGGAGATTCGCCACCGTGCGTCACCTCGCCGATCTCTACGACCGTTATGCAGTGCACCGGCCGGAGATGGTCAAGAGCTGGGCGAGTGGTGACGACGGTCCCGTCGGCTCCAGCGCTGACGACGCAGGACCTTCTGCCGGCGCCAGCTGGCAGCCAGAGCTCTGGCGTCGGCTTCGCCGGCGCATCGGAGTGGCCAGCCCCGTAGAGCGACTCGACATCGCCCGCAGCGAGCTCGTCGCGCACCCCCACCTGCTCGATCTCCCCCCCAGGCTCTCGTTGTTCGGGTTGACGCGGCTGCCGGCGAGCTACTTGCTGATCCTGGAGGCCATCGCCGCGCACCGGGACGTGCACCTCTTCCTCCTGCACCCCTCCGGACGGCTGTGGGAGCGGGTCGAAGATGCCGCCGCGTCCGTCACGCACCCGCTCCGGCGGCGCGACGACCCCACGGTGTCCTTCGCCGAGAACGGGCTCCTCCGATCTTGGGGTCGCGACGCCAGGGAGATGCAGCTGGTCTTGGAGGCGCATGGAGTCGTCGGCGGCGACCACCGACCGGTCCCCGAGGTCGCCGAAAGCGAACGCCCGACGCTGCTGCAGCTCCTGCAAGCCGACATCCGGGCAGATCGGCAGCCTCCGGGGGCGCCACGGTCGAGCACTCTCCCGGACCCTCGTCCGATTCTCGGCAGGAACGACGACAGCCTGCGCGTGCACGCATGCCACGGTCGGCTCCGCCAGGTAGAGGTGATGCGCGATGCCATCCTCCATCTCCTTGCGGCCGACCCGACGCTCGAGGCGCGGGACGTCATCGTGATGTGTCCCGACATCGAGTCGTTCGCACCTCTCATCCAGGCTGTCTTGGGCTCGCGTGACCACCTGGCCCTGGACGACCTCGACGAGGACGAGCAGCGGGAGCCGGGGCCACCCCTGCTCCGGGTTCGGCTCGCCGACCGTTCAATTCGCCAGACGAACCCCATACTCGCGGTCGCGGCCCAGCTCCTCGAGCTGGCAGACAGCCGAGTGACCGCCTCCGAACTGCTGGACCTCGCCGGCTACGAGCCGGTCGGCCGCCGGTTCCGGTTCGACAAGGAAGATCTCGGCCAGTTGGAGCGGTGGGTCGCTGCGACGGGGGTCAGGTGGGGGCTCGACGGCGAGCACAGGCGGCCGTGGAAGCTCGACCGCGTCGACGAGAACACCTGGCGCGCGGGACTCGACCGGCTGCTCCTCGGCGTCGCCATGGCGGACGAGAACCAGCGCCTCGTCGGCGGTGTCCTGCCGTTCGACGACGTCCCGAGTGGTGCGGTCGATTTGGCAGGGCGGTTCGCCGAGCTGGTCGAGCGCGTGCAGTCGGCGGTTGACTCCCTACGAGGACAACAGAGCGTGGCCGCGTGGTGCGGCGCCATCGCCGAAGCTACGGAGAGCCTTGCCTTGGCCGGCGCCGGCGAACAGTGGCAGCACGACCAGTTGCGCCGTGTGCTCGGCGAGGTGGCCGACACGACGGGTCACACAGCGGGCGCGCCCTTGCTCGACCTTGCCGAGGTTCGGTCGCTGCTCGCCGACCGCCTCCGTGGACGGCCGACCCGTGCCAACTTCCGGACCGGCGACCTCACGATATGCACGCTCGTGCCGATGCGGTCGGTACCGCATCGCGTGGTCGGCCTGCTCGGCCTGGACGACGGCGTCTTCCCGCGTCACGGAGGTCAGGACGGAGACGACCTCCTGCTTGTCGATCCTCACGTCGGGGACCGTGACGGACGCTCCGAGGATCGGCAACTCCTCCTCGACGCCTTGCTGGCTGCCACGCAGCACCTCGTCCTCACCTACGAGGGACGAGACCCCCGCACGAACCAGGAACGCTCTCCCTGCGTGCCCATCTCGGAGTTGCTCGACGTGGTCGACAGGACGGTCCGGCTGCCTGACGACAACGCCGGCCTGGCACGGGGTGCGGTCGTGATCGAGCATCCGCTGCAATCCTTCGACCAGCGCAACTTCTGCCCGGACGCACTGATCCCCGAGGGACCGTGGAGCTTCGACCCGGTCGAGCTCGACGGCGCCCAGTCGCTCGGCGAGTCGTCCATCGTGCGCGGGCCGTTCCTGTCCAAACCCTTGCCGCCTCTCGACTCTCCGGCTGTCCAGCTCGACTCGCTCGTCCGCTTCCTGGAGCGCCCGGTCCGGGCTTTTCTTCGCGAACGTCTCGGCTGGTACGGAAGCGGGGCGGCCGACGAGGTGAAGGACGCCCTGCCGGTTGACCTGGACGGCCTCGAGCAGTGGAACGTCGGCGATCGTATGCTCGCCGCCCGTCTCGCCGGCGCGACAGTGGCCGAGACGAGAGCGGCAGAGAGGGGACGAGGCCTTCTCCCACCGGGCGTCCTCGGCGGTCTCGAGCTACAGGACCTAGAGGCGAAGGTGGAGGCGCTGACGGCGGCGGCCAAGACGGCGATCTCGAACGAGCGGGCCGTGCCGGAGTCGATCGAGATCCAAGTCCGCCTCGGGGACGGGCGCCTCCTGATCGGAACCGTGCCCGACGTCTACGAGACCGACGGCGCCACCGGTGGCCATCTTCGGCTGGTCCGGTGTGTGTACTCCCAGCTGGGACCGAGATATCGCCTCGCGGCCTGGGCGCGCTTCTTGGCACTCACGGCTGCTCGCCCGGACGAGGACGTCGGCGCCATCACGATCGGTCGGAGTGAGGGGAAGTCGCAGGGAAAGCCGCGGATAGCGCTCGCTGAGCTGGCGACGCTGGAAGGTGATCCCACCGAGCGCCGAGCGGAGGCGCTCGCTCTCCTCGAGGTGCTCGTCGACCTCTACGACCGAGGCATGTGCGAGCCCCTCCCTCTGTACACGAAGACGTCGGAGAAGTTCGTCGACGCCGTGTGCAACGAAGAGGGCGCAAGCGCCGCATGCCGCGGGGTGTGGGAGACCGGCAGCTTTGGCTTCGGCGAGGACCAGGAACCGGAGCATCAGCTGGTGCTTGGGGAAGGCGTGCGTTTCTACGAGCTGTTGCAGGAACGGCCTCGAGACGATGAGAGCGGGCCGGGCTGGGGAACGGAGCCGTCTCGTTTCGGGCGGCTCGCCTTCCGCTTGTGGGCACCGGTCATCGGGCACGAGTCGCGGAGGTCTTTGGCATGACGGGGGTGACCGTGGCGCCGACCGGCGAGCCGGCGGGTTCGCACTACGAGGTCTGCGGGTCGCTCCCGCCAGAGGGCGTCACGGTTCTCGAGGCGAGCGCCGGGACGGGGAAGACGTTCACGATCGCCGCCCTCGTGGCCAGATTCGTCGCCGAGGGCGTGCCGGTCTCGGCGATCCTGGCCGTGACGTTCACCCGGATGGCGACCGGTGAGCTCCGTGACCGGGTCCGGGCCCGGCTCGTATCGGCCGAGGAGGGTCTCGCCCGCTACCTCGAGACAGGCGAGCCGAGCCGCCCGGACGACTCGGTGTTGCGCCTGCTCGCGACCGGGCGACGAGACGAGGTGGAGCAAAGACGCCAGCGGATCGCCGCCGCGCTCACGTCCTTCGACGAGGCGACGATCACGACGACGCACGGTTTCTGCCAGCTGATGCTCGCCGGGCTCGGCGTCTCGGGCGACGTTACGACCGGAGCCTCCCTCCTCGAAGATTTCCGCGACCTCGTCGAGGAGGCGGTCGACGACCTCTACGTCCGCTGGGCTCTTCGGCACCGGCAGCCGCCCTCGTTCAGCAGGCGTGAGGCAATCGACATCGGTCGCGCGGCCGTGAGCAACCCGGGCACCCATCTCGAGCCAGCTCGGGGAGACACGGGAGCCGGGCTCCGCCGCCGCCTGGCGGACGGCGTCCGCCGAGAGGTGGAAGAGCGCCTCCTCGACTCCAATCTCCTCACCTTCGACGACCTTCTCGTGCGGCTGCGACAGACGCTGCTCGATCCTCAGCGGGGGCCGGCCGCCTGCGCTCGCTTGCGAGGGCGCTACTCGGTCGTGCTCGTAGACGAGTTCCAGGACACCGACCCGATCCAATGGGACGTGGTGAACCAGGCCTTCGGGGGCGGCGCGACGAGGCTCGTATTGATCGGCGACCCCAAACAGGCCATCTACGCCTTCCGGGGCGCCGACGTCTACGCCTATCTCGAGGCAGCCGAGAAGGCTGACCGCCGTTACACGCTGGGGGTGAACTGGCGAAGCGACGCCGATCTGCTCGCCGCCTTCGACGCGCTGCTCGACCCGGTACGTCTTGGCCACCCGGAGATCGCGTACCGGTCGGTGGTGGCGGCGCCTGAGCACGAGCGGGCCGGCTTTGCCGGCGCGCCCGTGCGGGCGCCCCTTCGAGCACGGATCGTCCACGAGAGGGACCACGACCTGCCCACGACGGCTCACGGGGACGTGCAGAAGGGAGCGGCCGTCGACTTTGTCGCGAGCGACGTCGCGGCTGACATCGTCCGGCTGCTCGACGCCTCGCCCGAGCTCGTCCAGTTCGCCAGGGACGGGACGGAGCACTCGCGCCGGCTCCTCATCCCGGGCGACGTGGCCGTCCTCGTCGCGACCAACCGGCAGGCGCGCATAGTGCAGGAGGCGCTGAAGACGGCGGGCATGCCGGCGGTCGTGGCGGGCGCCGAGAGCGTGCTCGGCACGAGGGCGGCAAGGGACTGGCTCAGCCTGCTCGAGGCGATGGAACAGCCGGCGAGCCGCCCCCGGGCGACGGCGGTGGCGTTGACGCCCTTCATGGGCATGTCGGCGGAGGCTGTGGCGAGAGCGGAGGAGGCGCAATGGGAGGACGTTCACAGCCGGCTCCATCGCTGGAGCGTTACCTTGCGCCGGCGAGGCGTGGCATCGCTCTTCCGGGCGGTGCTGGCGGGAGAGGGGGTGCCGGCCCGCTTGCTCAAGGAGCGCGACGGCGAGCGGCGGCTCACCGACCTCGGGCACATCGCGCAACTTCTCCACAAGGTGGCTTTGGAGGGCCAGCACGGCCCGCCGGCGCTACGTGCCTGGCTGGCGCGCCGGGTAGACGAGACCACGACCGGCCGTGACGGCGCCGAGGCGGAAGAGCGCAGCCGCTGGCTCGACTCTGACGCCGACGCGGTGCAGGTCTTGACGGTCCACCGCTCGAAGGGCCTCGAGTTCCCAGTTGTCTACTGCCCGTTTCTCTGGGACGAGCTGCCCGCGAGGAAAGGTCGCCCGGTCGTCTACCACGATCCTGAGGACGGGGAGCGCAGCCTCGATCTCGGAGGGTCTCAGGGTGGTCCGGACTATGACCGCCACTTCGCCCTCTACCGGGAAGAAGAGAGAGGCGAAGGACTCCGTGAGCTCTATGTGGCACTGACCCGCGCCAAGCACCAGGCTGTGATCTGGTGGGTACGGGCGTACGGGGCTCAGCACTCGTCTCTCGGCCGGCTGCTCATGGCTCGCGACGCCGAGGGCAACGTGGCCACGAGCGCGTCACGGATGCCGAAGGACGACGAGGTCGCTGAGCGGCTCGCCGAGATTGCTCGCCAGGCTCCGGACGGGTTCGTCTCCGTCGAGCGGGCGACAGGTGGGGATGGCGATGCCGGGATGTGGTCCGACCAGACGGCCGGATCGGTCGGACCGCTGCGAGTGGCCACATTCGGCCGCGCTCTCGACCTGCGGTGGAGGCGGACGTCCTACACGGGCATCACAGCCCTTGTTCACGGCGGGCCCGCGGTTGCGAGCGAGCCGGACGAGCCGGGCACGCCGGACGAGCCGGGCACGAGGGACGAGCCGGTGGCGAGCGCATCCGCTGAGGTACGCGACGGAGGACCCGGCGGTGCCGGTGGGACAGAGGTCCGACTGCGAAGCGTGCCCTCTCTCTGGGCGGCGCTGCCGACCGGTGTCGAGATGGGGACGTTCGTCCACTCCGTGCTCGAGGAGTCGGACTTCGCCGCGGAGGACCTTGACGCCGAGCTCAGGCGGGCAATAAGCGCCCAGCGCTCACGGTACGCCACGGACGCTTCGTTGGCGGAGCCACTCGTCGCAGGGCTGCGCGCCGCCCTCACCACGCCCCTGGGCCCGCTCGCCGAGCTTGCCGGGCTCGCGGGTGGCATCACCCTGCGTGACGTCGCGAGGGTGGACCGGCTCGACGAGATGGGTTTCGAGCTGCCTTTGGCCGGCGGGGACCGACCCGGCAATGAAGACGCCGTCTCGATGGGCGACATGGCGCGGCTGTTCCAGTTGCATACGCAGTCCGACGGCCCGCTTGGCTCCTACTGGGAGCGCCTGCGCGATCCCATGCTCGGGACGGACTTGCGGGGGTACCTGAGCGGCAGCCTGGACTTGATGTTCCGGGTGCGGCCGGCCGATGCTCCACCCAGGTACTTCGTTGTTGACTACAAGACGAACTGGACGGGTGGCGAGGAAGAGAGCTTGTCGGCGTGGCACTACCGTCCGGTAGCGCTCGACGCCGAGATGCAGCGGATGCACTACCCACTGCAGGCGGTGCTCTACCAGGTGGCGCTGCACCGCTACCTCCGCTGGCGGCTCCCCGGGTACCAACCCGAGGTCAACCTCGGCGGAGTGCTCTACCTGTTCCTCAGGGGGATGTGCGGCCCCGACACGCCGACCGTCGAGGGCGAGCGGTGCGGAGTGTTCTCGTGGCGCCCACCAGCGTCGCTCGTCAGCGACCTGTCCGAGCTGTTCGAGGCGGGCTCGTGACCCCCCCGCTCGACTCCGTCTTTGTAGCTCAGCTGGCGGAGGAGTCGCTGCTCGGCTCCTTCAACCGCGCCGGCGTCCTCGCGCCGGCCGACGTCCACGTCGCGAGGCGGCTCGCTCGCCTCGGAGGCGACGAGGACGAGCTTCTGGTGCTCGCGGTGGCCTTCGCCGTGCGCGCCCCCCGTGTAGGGCATGTCCGGGTCGACCTCGCCTCGGTGCGAGAGACGGCCGAGGGCGAGCTCGAGCAGGAGGTGGACCTCGACGCCCTGCCGTGGCCCGATCCGCAGGCCTGGTTGGCAGGCGTCTCGAGAAGCCCGCTCGTCGCCGTCGGCGACGGCGACGCCAAGGTGGCGCCGTTGCGGCTGGTCGGCTCGGCTCTGTACCTCGATCGGTACTGGCGCGACGAGCGCGCCGTCGCCACCGACCTGCTGGCTCGATCGGTCGCCATCGGCTCTGAGGGGGCGGCCTTCGAACGCGACCTGACGGGGGCGATGGGTCGGCTGTTCACCACTGTTGGCAGCGCCACCACCACCACCACCACCACCACCGCCGACGACGACGACGATGCCGCTGCCGCCGACCCTGAGCAGCGCTGGGCCGCGGCGGTCGCGGTCCGGCGCCGCCTGGCCGTCGTCGCCGGCGGGCCCGGCACGGGAAAGACGACGACCGTGGCCAGGCTCATCGGGCTTCTCGGGGTGCAGGCGGAGGCGACCGGCTCTGAGCTGCCGCTGGTGGCTCTCGTGGCGCCGACCGGGAAGGCCGCTAACCGCATGCAGGAGGCGGTGCGCGCTGCGGCGGAGACTCTCGACGTGAGCGAAGCCGTCCGGGAGCACCTGCTGGGTCTCGAGGCAGCGACAGTTCACCGGCTCCTCAGGCCGAGGCCTGACAACTCGAGCCGTTTCCGCCACAACCGCCGTAACCGCCTCCCTCACGACATCGTCGTCGTGGACGAGACCTCGATGCTTCCGTTGTGGCTGATGGCGCGACTGCTGGAAGCCGTCCGGAGCGACGCCCGGCTCGTCCTCGTCGGCGATCCCGAGCAGCTGGCGTCCGTCGAGGCCGGTGCCGTACTGGGAGACGTAGTCGGCCCGGCCTCGGAGCGACTGCGGATGCATGCTTCGGCAGCGGCCAATCTCGCATCCGTGACTGGGGTCAGCCTCGATGTCGAGACGCTGCCGGACGATGCTCCCGGTACCGGTGACGGTGTCGTGGTGCTGCGGACCAACCACCGCTTCCGTGGCGGGTTGGCTGCGCTTGCCGAGGCGATCCGGTCGGGCGACGGTGACAGCACCGTGGCGGCCCTCGGAGGCGGCGACAAGGACCTTGGCTGGCTCCCCCTTGACGCGACCGAGACGAACGAGGAGGAGCTCGAAGCCGTCCGTCAGATGGCCTGCGAGTCCGCTCTCGCGATGATCGACGCGGCCCGAGCGGCTGAGTGGGAAAAAGCGCTCGAGGCGCTGGCGGCAAGTCGTATCTTGTGCGCCCACCGACGAGGTCCGGCCGGCGTGTCGACGTGGAACGCTCGTGTGGAGCGATGGCTGGTGGACGAGGTGGAGGGTTTCTCGGCGGAAGGGGAGTGGTATGTCGGGCGGCCCGTCATCGTGACGGCAAACGACTACAGCCTGCGGCTCTTCAACGGTGACAGCGGGGTGGTGGTGGCGCGAGAGCCGGCCGGCAGCGCTGCCGCTGGCACCCGCGCCGCTGGCGCCCGCGCCGCTGGGGTCGCCGCCGCCTTCGAACGGGGCCTGGTGAGCCCGTCCCGCTTGTACGACGTGGACACCGTCTACGCCATGACCGTGCACAAGTCACAGGGGTCGGAGTTCGACAAGGTGGCGGTGGTCCTTCCGCAGCCGACGTCCCGTGTCCTCACTCGAGAGTTGCTCTACACAGCCGTCACCCGCGCGAGACGGCAGCTGCTCGTCGTCGGGACGGAGGAGTCGGTGAGAGCGGCGGTCGAGCGGCCGATCGCCCGGGCGTCCGGTCTGACCGGGCGGCTTTGGGGCGAGCGGTGGTCATAGGCAATGCCAGGGTGACGCCGCCGCCGCCACAGCCCGAGGCTGACCGCATCCTCCGGCCGCTCACTCTTCTAGCGGTGCCGTGTCCTCCTCTCGGGAAGCGTCTCGTCCCACCGGCACCTGGGCGCGCACCCGGCGCAAGGTGAGGACTCGCTCGGCGTGCCGCTCCTCCTCGAGGAGCTTCTGCCGGGCGGTGAGAAGGCCGTACTCGGTGATAAGGCCGTCAAGATGGCGCTCGTCCGAGCGATCGACAACGGGGAGGACGCCGAGACCGAGGGCTGCCATCCGATCGGCGACGCCGCGCAGGATCTCGTCGGGATGGGCTACTGCGGCTGGAGGCGACAGCATCGCCTCACCGACCTCCCTCGCGCCGTCGCCTTTCGCTGCGAGGACCGCGGACCAGGGGAGGACGCCTACCAGCTTGCTCTCGGAGTCGATGACGGGGTACAGGCGCTGGCGCCGCTCCGCCGATCCTTCGCTCAAGGCGTGGTACAGCTCGTCGAGCTTTCTCGTCGGCTCGACGGTGTAGACGTCTGTGTTCATGACCTCCCTTACGAAGGTCGCCTCGAGGGGGTCGACTGCGTACTCGCGCATGACGTGGAAGCCGCGGCGGGCCACTTTCTCGGTGAGGATCGAGCGCTTCAGCACGAGCACGCTCACGAGGTGGGAGATCGTCGCCGCGATAAGAAGGGCGAGCAGGCTGTTCGCGTCGTGGGTGAGCTCGAAGGCGAAGACGATGGCAGTGAAGGGCGACCGGGTGACACCCCCGATGGATCCCGTCAGGCCGATGAGGGCGAACGTTCCCGGAGAGGCGCCTGGGAGCACGTGGCCGAGGACACCCCCGATCGCCGCCCCCATCATGAGGATCGGGGCGAGGATGCCACCGCTTGTTCCCCCGCCGAGACCGGCCGACCAGATGACCAGCTTCACCGCAAACAGCGTCAGCAATGCGTCGACGCCGAGCTGGCCCAACAGCTCGGCGTGGATGGTGTTGTAGCCGACGCCGAGCGCGCGGGGGTCGATAAGGCCGCCCAAGCCGATGATGGTGCCGCCGATGATCGGCCACCACATCCAGTGAAGGTGGCCGGTGAGTTTCTTGAACAGGTCCTCGCACCGGTAGACGGCCTGCGTCATGACCCAGGCACCGAGGCCGGTGGCGAGGCCTATCGCGGCCGCCCCGAGCAACGCCAGACCTTCGAGCGGCGCATGGCTCGGTACCGGGAAGAGTGGCTGCGGCAAGATGAGGCCGGCGTGGGCCATCACCATCCGGAGGGCGTCGGCCGTGGCCGATGCCAAGCCGATCAGCACCATCGAGCGAGGCTTGAACTCGAAGGCGAGCAGCTCGACACCGAACAGCGTGGCTGCCACGGGCGTGCCGAAGACGGCGCTCATTCCTGCGGCCGCACCGGCGACGAGGAGGGCGCGCCGCTGCGCCGCCGTGAGGCGGAAGAGCTGGCCGACGATGGAGCCGACGGCACCGCCGGTGAGGATGATCGGCCCCTCTGCACCGAAGGGCCCCCCGGTGCCGATGCTCACGGCGCTCGAGATGGGCTTCAGGATCGCAAGGCGCGGCTGAACCCGACTCCCGTTGATGAGGATCCGTTCCATTGCCTCGGGGATACCGTGCCCGCGGATCTGTTCGGAACCGAATCGCGCCATGAGCCCGACGATGAGACCACCGCCGATCGGGATCACGATTGCGATCGCCCCTAGGGTGTTGGCGTTCGGCGAGACGATGTGGGCGCTCAGGCGCTGGTAGTAGAAGAGGTTCGTCAAGAAACCGATCATTGAGAGCAGAGCCAGCGACACGCCGGCAGCGAGCGCACCGATGCCGATCGCGACAGGCACGAGCGGAAGGATCGCCGGGGTGGTCGTGAAGTCGCCGAGCGCCCGCTCGGCGGTGTCGCGAGGGTGACGTTCGGCGCCGAGGTAAGAGGCCTCGTCGAGATCTTCCTCACCGGTGCCGAGCGCGGCGCCGTGGGCGCCGTGGGCGCCGTCGACGCCGGTTGCCAGGACGACCTCGCTCTCGGGGCCGGCGGGCTCCGCTGCTCCGACGGGCTCGGTTGTTTCGGCAGCCTCGCCCGGGCCGGCACCCTCGCATGCTCCGGTAGCCTCGGCCGAGCTCGTAGGAGTCGACTCGTTCCTATCGGCCCTCTGACCAGGTATCGGATCCTGCCCCTCCACCCCGCCCCCGGACTCTTTCCCGGACTCCTGCCCGGACCCGCGTGTCGTGCGGGAATGGAACGACTTCATCGTATTGAGATGTTATCGTGAGAGGAGTGCCATTGCCGGATACCGCTTATGCCCGGCTCCTTCACCTTCGGACCGGCCTGCGCCACTTCGAGCGCTGGAGTGCCCAGCAGGCACGCGCAGCTGGCTTGACTCCTGCTCATCACCAGCTGCTCCTTGCCATCCGGGGCCACGGCGACCCGGAAGGCCCCACTGTCGGCGAGGTGGCCGACTACCTCTTGCTCCGCCATCACAGCGCCGTCGGCCTC
>JASHRK010000246.1 GCA_030037405.1 Acidimicrobiales bacterium
GTCGGCGGTTCGATCAAGCTCTCGGGTCGAGATCTCGTCCCCGTCTCCGACAAGGAGATGCGCTCCGTGCGGGGCAACGAAGTGGCGATGATCTTCCAGGATTCCCTCACCTCGCTCAACCCGACCATGGCGATCGGACGGCAGATCGGCGAGCAGGTGAGGAAGCACCGCCACGTCTCCAGGGCCGACGCGGCGGAGAGGGCAGCGGAGGTGCTCGGCATCGTCGGCTTCCCGAACCCGAGGGAGCGGCTCGGCAACTTTCCTCACCAGCTGTCTGGTGGCCAGCGCCAGCGCGTCATGATCGCCATGGCGCTCTCCTGCGAGCCGAAGCTCCTCATCGCCGACGAGCCGACGACCGCCCTCGACGTGACGATCCAGGCCCAGATCCTCGGGTTGCTCGACGATCTCAAAGAGCACCTCGGCATGGCGGTCCTCCTCATCACCCACGACATGGGGGTGGTGGCGGGCCGCTCCGACCGCGTGAACGTCATGTACGCCGGGCGCCTCGTGGAGACGGCGCCGACGGTGGAGCTGTTCACCCACATGCACCACCCCTACACCCAGGCGCTCCTCGGCTCGATCCCTCTTCTCACCCAGGAGCGCAACGAGCGCCTCTTCAGCATTCCCGGTATCCCACCCGACCTGACCGACCTGCCGAAAGGATGCCGCTTCGCCCCCCGCTGCTCACGGGCGACCGACCAGTGCCGGGAGGAGGAGCCGTCTCTCGAACCGGCGAGCGAGGGTCACATGTTCTCCTGCTGGCACCCGGTCGACGGTCCCGTCACGCGCAACGTCTCCAGCCCTTCCGAACCAGCTGTGGCCACCCCGGCGGCGGCCGCCTCTGACACCGAGACGAGCAACGGCTACATCGAGCAGGTCACCGTCGCGCGCCATCCGAGCGACGACTGGCAAGCCTCCAAGCCGTCCGCCGCTGCCCCTCCCGCCGCCGACGCCGACCTGCTCGTCGTCAACCACGTAATCCGCGAGTACCCCGTCACCGCCGGGATCCTCCAGCGTCGGGTGGCCTCTGTCAAGGCGGTGAGTGACGTCTCGTTCAGCGTCCCCGGGGCGACGACATTCGGGCTCGTCGGGGAGTCCGGCTGCGGGAAGACGACCCTCGGCAAGGTCATCGTCGCCCTCGAGAAAGCCGACTCGGGTGAGGTGAGCGTCGGCGGCTTGAGCGTGACGCACATGTCCAACCACCGCCTGCGGCACTTCCGCAAGGACCTGCAGATGATGTTCCAGGACCCGATCGCCTCTCTCGACCCACGGATGAGAGTGGGTGCCATCCTCCGCGAGCCGATGAAGATCCAGGGCATCGGGACCAACCGGACCCGCAACAAGGTGATCACCGACCTTCTCGGAGAGGTCGGCCTCCCGAGCAACGCCGTCGAGCGCTTCCCTCACGAGTTCTCCGGTGGGCAACGCCAGCGCATCGGGCTCGCCCGTGCGCTCACCTTGAACCCCAAGGTGATCGTCGCCGACGAGCCGGTGAGCGCCCTCGACGTCTCGATCCGCTCCCAGGTGCTGAACCTCATGAAGCGGCTGCAGCAGTCCCACGGCATCACCTACGTCGTCATCTCCCACGACCTCGCCGTCGTCAAGTACCTCGCCGACCGCATCGGCGTCATGTACCTCGGCAAGCTCGTCGAGATCGGGTCGGGAGAGGACATCTACCGTCGACCGGTCCACCACTACACTGCAGGTCTCATCTCGGCCGTTCCACAGCCCGACCCGACGTTGGAGAAGAGGGCAGACGTTGGGATCAAAGGCGAGCTCCCGAGCCCCATCCTCCCCCCTTCCGGCTGCCGCTTCCGGACGCGCTGTCCCGCCGCCCAGGAAATCTGCGCAACCGAGGAGCCGCCGCTGCGCATCTTTCACGACGGCCACGTGGGTGCCTGCCACTTCCCCCTTCAAGAGCCGGCGCCGGCCCAGAACGGCGCTGCCCAGAGCGCCGTCGGTGCGGGGGCCGGTTCGACGGTGTCACCGACGCAGGGGCCGGGCTAAGCCTCGCCAACACTCAGGTGGCGGTCGCCAGCAGGCCCGGTAAGTCCGCCACCGAGTCGATCACGTGATCCGGCCGGCCGTCTGCCTTCTCGAGAGCCTCTGACCGATACTTCCCGGTGCGAACAAGCACCCCTTCGATCCCGAGAGCTTGGGCGCCGAGGACGTCCGACACGACGTCGTCCCCGACCATCGTGGCCTCGGCGGCACCTGTTCCCAGGGCGTCGAGAGCAGCCAGGAAGAGCTCGGGCGCCGGCTTGCCGACGACGGTGGCCTGGGCGTTGGCGGCGTGCTCGAGACCGGTCACGAAAGCCCCCATGTCGAGCTGCGGCCCCTCAGAGGTCTTCCAGTAGGAGCCCCGTTGCATCGCGACGAAAGGCGCTCCGTCGAGGAGGAGACGGAACGCCTCGTTCAAGAGCTCGTAGGTGATCTCCGGGCCGGCACCTCCGGTAAGGACGAGGTCGGCCCCACCGGACCCGGGCGGCACGACATCGATCCCCGCCAGGTCGTTGCCGAGCGAGCCGCTGTTGAGGAGAAGGCAGCGGGCGGCCGGATAGTGGGTGGCGACGTAGTGGGCGGCGGCCTTGCCCGCGGTGAAGATCTCCGCCGGCTCGACGGCGATCCCGGCACTACGCAGACGCTCGGCGATCGCCTGCGACGAGAGCGACGTCGTGTTCGTGAGAAACGAGACATGGAAGCCCGACTGGCGGAGCGCCTCCACGGCCTCGGCCGCCCCCGGGAGCACCTGCCAAGAGACGGTGAGGACACCGTCGATGTCGAACAGGACAGCGCGCCGCGGGGACACGAGCCCGAGAGTAGCTGTCGCAGACTTCCCGGGAGCTTGTCAGCAGCCGGCCGAGCTCACTCGACGAGCCCTCGGCAGAGCAGTACCGCCGTGATGAAGGTGTCGAACATCTCGAGCGGCTCCTCGCCGGCGATGGAGGCGGTGAGGTCACCGGTGCGCTCGACGCCCCTCACGCGGGAGGCAAGGTCGGCATAGTCGGAGTTGTGGAAGCGGATCGAGACCTCCGCCGGGAGCGCGATGGCGGGCGGTCGCGCCTCGGCGAGGTGAGCGACGGCGTCGCGGGCCATCTCGCGGATGAGGTCGCAAGCTGTGTCGGGGTGGAGCGACTCCGCCGCGAGACGTGAGATCGAGTGCTTGACGACCGCTGTGCGGACGCCTGGGCAGAAGGGCTCCAGCTCCGAGGCGGTCGTCGAGTCGCCCGTGACGAGCACGACGGGGACTCCGTACGCCTGCGCCACGAGGGTGTTGATGCCACCCTCCCCCGCCACCCGCCCGTTCACCTTCACCTCGGCAAAGGCGGCGGGAAAGTACGTGTGCGAGAGAGTCGCTTTCGTGGCGGACATGGAACCGTGATACGAGACGAAGAAGACGGCATCGAAGCTGCCGTCGAGCCCCTGCATCATGTAGCGGGGCTTCAACCGGCCGGACAGGTAGCTCGCCCTCCCCGCGAGCGATCCGGGCCACAGATTGGCCATGCGGCCGTGTGAGTCGTTGACGAGAAAGCGGTCGGCACCGGACTCGAGCGCCCCTTCGATCGAGGCGTTCACCTCGTCGGTCAACAGCTTCACGTAGTAGTCGTACTGGTCGCCCCCGGGACGTACCTGCTCCCAGTCGACCACGCCCGCCGTGCCCTCCATGTCGGACGAGATGAAAATCCTCACGTCAGATCGTACCGGTGAGCGAGAAGAGCAAGCCGACCCGATGAAGCGTCTCAGGTACCGTCGCGGGGGAACTCGAGGTGCCACTGGCGACTCAGGACTCGCCGGCTCCCTTCCATGGCGTCGAGGTGCATGGTCACGAGAAACTTCTCGCTCGTGCCCGTCATCTCCCCGCGGGTCTCGACCGTGACGTCGTAGTCCCCCCTGCGAAGGAGGGAAGACTGCTCCGTGACCACGGTCGCCGAAAGCGGGTCTGCCTCGCGTATCCGGTAGGTCGTGACGTTCGAGCCGTCAATCTCGAGACCGTCCGCGAGGCGGGACCTGCCTCCCACGTTCCAGTCGAAGACGACCGACGACTCCTCGGTGACGAGGTCCGTCGTGAGCAAGCGGCTCGTCGGGTGACGGGCAAGGATCTCGACGGGAATCATCTCCTCCGGGTCCTCGGGTGGGCCGAACGACGGCAGCTCGTCGTCGAGCGCCTGCGGCTCGCGTGCCGGGAGCTCGAGCAAGCTGCCCTGCCCGGCGAAGAGCGCGAGCTCCACCTCGTCCGGTGGTGGCCATAGCCACGGCCAGTATGTGGTGGAGACGGCGAGCCGGATGCGGTGACCGGGGTCGAAACGGTGGGCGATCGCCTTCATGGGGATCGTCACCCTCTCACGCCGGCCGGGGACGAGCGGGTCCGATCGGTCGAAGCCCAGCCGGCGAGCGAGGTTCAGCATGCCGAAGGTGACACGGAGGGAGGCCCCGTCCGGCGCCACGTCGCACAGCCGCACGACGACGTTGGCGGCCGGCCGGTCGCAGGACAGCTCGAGGTGTGCGGTCGGATGGCCGAGGATCTCGATCGGCGACTCGAGCGGCGCCGTCGTGAAGGAGAGGGAACGGCCGTCCTCGCCCCGCTGGTCTCCCGTCCAGTCTCCGTGCCCGCCCTCGATCGTGATGGACCCGGCGTCGAGCCCGGCGCTCTGCTGGCCGCGGTGGCGCATGGGGGAGCCGGGCACGGGCGAGGAGCCTTCGAGGTCGCCGGGAGCCGGTGAGTCGGCAAGACCTGCCGGGTGGACGAAGAGCTTTCGAGGTGGCGTCCGGCTCGCCGGCGGCGGCCATGTCGCCTCCGCCACCCACCGTCCCGGCGAGAAGGCGTGAAAGGCGGCGGGCGGGACGTACTCCTCCATCCAGGCGCGCAGCATGGGCTCGTCCATGATCCCCGTGTCGATGCCTTTCAGCCAGTGGTCCCACCAGCGAAGTGACTCCTCGAGGTAGCCGATCGTCGGTCCCGGGACCGAGTTGTTCGGATAGGCGTGCGCCCAGGGGCCTATCAGGCCCTTTCGAGGCCCGGGGAGGCCGGCGAGGAGGCGGAGGATGGCGTCGGTGTAGCCGTCCGCCCAGCCCCCCACGGCGTACACCGGGACCTCGATGGCGGAGTAGTCCTCGCACACCGATCCCTGCCGCCAGTAGTCGTCGCGCTGCTGGTGGCTCAGCCACGGCTCGATGAACGCGGGCGTCTCCTCGATCCGCTCGCGCCAGATGTCTCGCCAGCGCTCCCCCGCGACTACGGGGTCGGGCGGCAGGGCGTTCCACGTGAGCATGGAGACGGCCCACTGGAACGTGTCGACGGCGTTCAGGCACCCGCCCCGATAGTGGACGTCGTCCGCGTAACGATCGTCGGTAGCACAAAGCGAGATCACGGCTCGCAGGGCGGGTGGGCGGTGCGCTGCAACCTGGAGCGCGTTGAAGCCGCCCCAGGAGATCCCGGTCATCCCCACCGCCCCGCTGCACCAGGGCTGGGCCGCCAACCAGGCGATGACGTCCACGCCGTCCCGTTGCTCTTGGGGGGTGTACTCGTCGGTGATGAGGCCATCGGAGTTGCCCGTTCCACGCAGGTCGACGCGGGCACAGACGTACCCGCGGGAAGCCAGGTACGAGTAGACGGCCGAGTCGCGCACCGCCATGAGGTCGCTGTAGCGGTACGGCAGGAAGTCGAGGATGGCAGGAACCGGGTCGTCCTCCCCGTCGATGGGCAGCCAGATCCGGCCCGCAAGCCGCGTCCCG